>CAZPED010000037.1:0-12197 GCA_964585335.1 uncultured Planctomycetaceae bacterium
TCGGCAATGCCGTGGGCGACTCGGGCCTGGGTGACTCGGCCACGCAGGCCACGGTCAGCGTGACCGACGAGCTGGGGGCGCGCAACAACCCACAATCGTTTTTCAACAACATTCCGACCTCGAACATTTTCGACTTCAACCGCGACGGCGTGGTGAACTCGACCGATTCCTTGGTGCCGCGCAACCGGCCGACGAATATCGGCAACGCGGTGCGCTACATCAGCATCAGCGATCCGCCGGCGGCTCCGCTGGCCGCGCCCAGCACGGCTCTGGATGCCAGCTTGGCGGCTGCGAGCGCGGCGGCAAGCACGACCAGCGCCGCGGGACCTCCCAAAACCACGCACCAGCACGCGCTGGCCGACATCGCGCAGCAACTGGCCGGCTGGCTACAACAGCGGGGTGTCGGCATCGACGAACACCTGCTCGATGTACTGGCCGCCGGCCGGCACGGCTCCTCAAGGCGCCGCTAGTTTGACGCGGACAACCGTTAGACGCGCAGCCGCTCTGATTCGAGCCGGCGGGCCAGAAATCCCACGGCCGCCGCGGCCAGGCGATTGTAGAACTCAAATCCGTGGCCACCACCGCTGGTATCAAGGTCGCATTCGTACGGAATGCCCAGCGCCGCCAGCTTCATCCGCAGCCGCTCGGCGCTCTCGTGCCAGCGATAATCGACCGGGTCGCAGGCAAACCAGATGTTGCGCGGCCAGTTCAACGCATGCACGTGCAGCAGCGCCGTGTCCTGGCGGGCCGCCTCGGCGTCGGGATACATTTCCCAAAGCGTCTCGTCGCCTTCGTCCATCCGCAGGTGGAAATCGATGGCGGGCGAAATCGCGGCCACGGTCGGAAACACACGCGGATGCTTGAACGCGAAACGTAGCGCCCCCTGCCCACCCATGCTCGTGCCCAGCAGGCCGATGCGCGGCGGCTCGGCGCCCCACTGCTCGCGGATCCACCCCAGCACGTGGTCCAGCACGTAACGCTCGGCGGTCAATTCCGGGTCGAACTCCCGGCAGATCTTGTCGCTCCACCAACTGCGGGCGCCGCGAGGGCACACGACACGCAAGCCGTACTGATCGTATTGTTGCTGGAAGACGGGCTTGTCGCTCATCCGATTCTGATGCACGCCGTGCAAGTAGATGACCACGTAACCATGCTCGCTGGGGCGCGGCGGCTCGTACACTTCGCATTGGTGGCCGGCCACATCGACGTGCGACCAGTTGCCTTGGAGATCTGTCATCTTCGCTGCGGTTACCAGAAGTCAACGGGGCAAAGCCGTGTAGTGTACTCCTGGGCTTGCCGGCGCGAAAGTCGCCGGCTGCGCACCTGACCGCACGACCTAACACGGCTGCGCCAAACGGCGCATTCGCTACGATCAACCTCTGCGGATTGGGCCACTGCTGCAAGCAATTGCCGCGGTAAACAGCCGCGTTCCGGAGCTCGTTCCGTGGTTAGCCGGCAATCGCCGGGCACCGCCGAGCCCCCCTTGCGTGCGTACCGGGCAAGCTAAGTTTGTCGAGGAGCCCCTTGGCCGAGAGCCAGTCACATTCCGCCGACCGGCGGCTGTTGACTGGTCCGCCAAGCGGCATGATCCATCGTGCGTTCCCTTCGAGATGAGTGGATGGACAGCAACGCGCCAGCTGGCTTGCCCGATTGACGTAGCAGTGAATCGCTCGATCTTTGCGTGCCCACCGCGCGCGACCGTCAACGTTTGCCCAGCGAGCTGATGGCCAACGTCAGCCACGAAGTGCGCACGCCGCTCAACGGTCTAATCGGCATGCTCGAGCTATTGCGCGGCACCGAACTGACCACCCAACAGCGTCGCTACGTGCGGCTGGCCGGCGCTTCGGCCGACGCCCTGCTCAGCCTGATGACCGACCTGCTCGACTATTCGCAGATCGAAGCCGGCGACCTCGAAATCGAACAGCAGCCCTTCCGCTTGCGCGAACTGCTCGAAGACGTCGTCGAAGCGTTCTTGCCGCGTGGCGAAGCGCAGGGCCTCGAGCTGACGCTGCACCTGGCCCCCGACGTGCCCGAGGTGGCCGTGGGCGACCGCGATCGATTGCGACAAATCCTGGTCAATCTGGTGAGCAACGCCGTCAAATTCACTCCGCGGGGCGGAGTGCACCTGCGGGCCGAAGCCGAACCGCTGGGGGCAAGCGGCCTGGTCCTGCGCGTCCGCGTGGCCGACACCGGCCCCGGCATTCCCGCGGAACAAGTCGACCTGCTGTTTCAGCCGTTCGTACGGGCCCGAAATCTACAGCGCGGCGGTTTGGGGCTGGGACTGGCTATTTGCAAGCGGCTCAGTCAACTGCTGGGCGGCAAGTTGCAATACGACGGCAAACTGGGCCAAGGCGCAACCTTCGTGCTTTCGGTGCCGCTCGAGCTGGGCCGGAGCGTGCCAGCAGCTAGCGCCCTGCCCGAGCAACTGCGTGGTCTGCGCGTCCTGGCGGTCGACGACAATGCTACGAACCTCGAAATCCTGCAATCGCATTTGCAGCATTGGCAGCTCGACTACGCGCTGGCCGATGGTTGCCAGCGCGCAATCGAATTGCTCGAACAAGCGGCCGCGGCCGGGCGGCCCTTCGACGTGGCGCTGCTCGACGTGCAAATGCCCGGCTGCGACGGCTTCGAGCTGGCGGCCCAAATCAAACAGCGCCCGTCGATCAGAGAGACAGTGCTAGTGATGCTCACGTCGACCGGCGAGGTCCTCGCGCGCGATCGGCTGATCGCCCGCGGACTGGCCGGTTGCCTGACCAAGCCGGTGCGCGAAGCGCGGTTGCTCGAAACCATCGTGGCTGCCGCCGCAACTCGCCGCCAGCAGTTGGTTTGCCAGGCGCACAGCCAACCCTCGCCGGCTCCTCCGACCCCGGCGCCGGAACCGCGCATCTTGCTGGCCGAGGACAACGAAATCAACCAGCTCGTGGCCAGTGAGATTCTCTTTCGTGCCGGCTACCATTGCGACACCGTGGCCAGCGGTCGCGCCGCGCTCGAAGCCACACTCGACGATGCCTACGACCTGATTCTGATGGACTGCCAGATGCCCGAGATGGACGGCCTCGAGGCCACGCGAGCCATCCGGCAGCACGAGCGCGACGTCGATCCCGAAGGTCACCAGGCCAGCATTCCCATCGTGGCCTTGACGGCCAACGTGGCCCGCGAAGACCGCCAACAATGCTTTTCGGCCGGCATGGACGCGTACGTCACCAAGCCGATCGAACCGGGTCAGCTGATCGGCACGATCGATCGCTTGCTCGCTCACAGGCAATCGCAAACGGCGCTGGCCGATCCACCGACCTGCCCGATCGCCCGGCCCGAGCCGTTCGATGTCGAGGACCTGCTGCACCGCTGCCTGGGCGATGCCAAGTTCAGCAGCATGCTGCTGCAAAAGTTTGCCGCCCGGGCTGGCAACCAGCAGGCAGCGATTGAACGTGCCATCGACTCGGGCAACCTGGTTGAACTGGCCCGCGAAGCGCATACGCTCAAGGGCGTGGCCGCCAATCTTTCGGCCGACGAGTTACGCCACGGGGCCGCCAAACTCGAGCAAGCGGCGCGCGGCGGCCAACGCGACGAACTGGCCGACCTGCTGGCCGACGTGGTCGACGAATTGGCGCGCTGCGTCGCCGCCGTGCCGGCCATCATCGAAGGCCTGACGCTGCCAGTCTGACCCACCAGCGGCCGACTGGCGTTCACGCGGCATTTGCGTCGTCCGCTGCCCGTTCGCTAAGTTGGCGGGCGCTGGACGCCTGTTGCCCGCCCAACAGCCGGATCGATTCGCTCAGCCGAGGATGCGACCTTGAACCTTTCCCAAAGCGCCGGTAAACAGCGCGACGTGGTGTACGTGCTTGCTACCTTGGACACCAAGGGGGCGGAAGCGGCCTTCGTGCGCGACCTGCTGCGCGGCTATGGCGTAACCGCTCAACTGGTCGACGTCGGCTGCATGGCGCCGTCGCAGGTCGTGGCCGACGTACCGCGCGAAACGGTCTTTGCCGCTGGTGGACACGATGCGGCCGCCCTGGCCACCGCGGGCGATCGGGGCGCGGCAGTCACCGCGGCCGCCGCGGCAGCCACCCGCTGGATCGAAGCGCAAGCGAACCGCGCACCGATCGGCGGCGTGTTGGCTCTCGGTGGCTCGGCCGGCACCACGATTGGCACAGCCGCCATGCGGGCGCTGCCGCTGGGTATTCCCAAGGTCATGGTCAGCACGCTGGCTTCCGGCCAGGTGCGCCACTACGTTGGCGACAAAGACATCGTGATGTTCAATTCGATCGTGGACATCGCGGGGCTCAACCGCGTGACTCGCACTGTTCTGGGGGCCGCGGCGCGGGCAATCTCTGGAATGGTGCTCCTCGAAGAGCCAGCCATCCCTAGCGAGTCTCGACCGCTAGTGGCCGCCACCATGTTCGGCGTCACCACGCCTTGCGTGCAGCAAGCCAAGCAGGTGCTGGAACAAGCGGGCTACGAAGTGCTGGTCTTCCATGCCACGGGGGGCGGCGGTCAGGCCATGGAGTCACTCATTCGCGAAGGCGTGATTGCCGGCGTGCTCGACATCACCACCACCGAACTGGCCGACGAGTTGGTGGGCGGCGTGCTCTCGGCCGGACCTGAGCGGTTGACCGCCGCGGCCCAGTGCGGCGTGCCGCAAGTGGTGTCAGTGGGGGCGACCGACATGGTTAACTTTCATGCTCGCGATACGGTGCCCGAACGATTCCGCAACCGGAACTTGTATCAACACAACGCCAGCGTGACGCTGATGCGCACCACGGCCGAGGAGTGTGCCCGCATTGGCGAAGACATCGGGCGCAAGCTTGCCCAGGCCCAAGGCCCGGTGAGCGTGCTACTGCCGAGCGAAGGCGTTTCAGCGATCGACCGCGCCGGTGGGCCGTTTGACGATCCGGCGGCGCGCCGCGCGCTTTTTCAGGCCCTGCGGCGGCATGCCGGACACGTCGAGGTCCAGGAATTGCACATGCACATCAACGATGCGGCGTTCGCCACGGCCGCCGCGAGGCGGCTGTTGGAACTGCTGGCAATGAAAAACCGGCCTGCCCAGGTTTCGGCCAGCCCAACAGCCGTAAGCTAGGGTTAAGGGATATTATCACCGTGGCCCGAACAGCCACTTGTTGGCGAAAAAACGCTACAATCCAAGCCAGACCGCGGCAGGCCGGCAGAACACTGCCCGAGCCGCGCAGCAAACCATCCTTTTCGGAGATGCCCGTCATGGATCGCCCCCGCCCCTGGACCGTTGCGCTGCTGTTGTGGCTGATGATGGCCTCTTGGGCGGTGGCCCAGTCCGATCCGCTCGGAGCGATTCCCGACAATGCGCTGGGCTTCGGCGTCATTCGCGACATCGGCGACGCAAATGCCCGGATCGGCAAGCTGACTGAAAAGATGCAGTTGCCCGTGCCCGATGTGCTGACGTTGGCCAAGGGATTGCTGGGCGTTGACAAGGGTTTGGACGAAAAGGGTGGCATCGCCGTCGCGGTGGTGCCGCTGGACGAGGACGAAGCAGACGCCAAGAAAGACGCTGAAGAGGATGACGACGAGGACGAAGACGACGTGACGATGGTCTTCGTCGTGCCGGTGACCGACTACAAGGAATTCGTCGGCCAGCTCGACGCCAAGGACTCCGAAGGCGGTATCAGCGAAGCCTCGTTGGCCGGTCAAGACGTGCTGGTCGCCAAGAAGGGCAACTTCGCGCTGATTGGCGATAGCGATCAAAAGGAAGCCTTCGAGAAATTCGTGGCCGCCAGCAAGAGCGTCGTCAGCGTGGTCGAGCCCTTGCGGACCTGGTTGCAAACGCAGCAGCTGGCCATCGTGGTCACCCCGGCCGGAAAGACCTGGCTGCTCGAAAAACTGGAAGATCTGCTTCCCGACGCCGAGGACGTCGCGGAAACCGAGGGCAAGGACACCGAGGTTTCGCCGACCACGGCCAACCTGCTGGCCGCGGCCGAGATGTTCAAGTCGCTCAAGGGGCTGCTCGATGCGGCCGACAAGGAAACCACGCACCTGGCAGCCGGCATTCGCATCGACGACGACGCGGCCTTGCACATCGCCGGAAAAGTCGTCTTCAAGCCGGACGGAAATCTGGCCGGCTGGGCCCGCGGCGTCAAAGCACCCGAGGCCGGACTGCTGGCCGGATTGCCGACGGGTAAATTCGCCCTGGCCTATGGCGCGGTATCGACCGGGTTCAGCCCCGAAGTCGCCGCGATTATCCGCAAATTCACCGACATCGGCCTGGAACAATTGGGCTTAAGCGCCGAGGACCGCGCCAAAGCCGCCGCGGCCACGCAGCGAGTCGAAAAGAACAAGCTCTCGACCGCCGGTCTGCTGGGCATGACCCGTCCCGGAGATTCGATCGTCGCCTCGGCACTGAGTATCGAGCGCGTGAAGGATTCGAGCGAGCACATCAAGGCCACGCGCGAGCTGCTCGAAATCATGCAAGGCTCGCCCAAGAACAAGCAGGCCGACGGCTCGATCTACGACGTCAAGGAAGTGCAGGTCGGCGACCTCAAGGCCCTGCAGGTGACGACCGACGTGTTGGCCGCCGCCTCGCAAGCCAGCGGCGGCGACGAGGCTCCCGCTCCCATGCAAGGCTTCTTCGCCAAACTGTTCGGCGAGGACGGCAAAATGGTCATGTTCATCGCCGCGGCCGACGACCACACCGTCGTCAGCGCCTACTCCAAGGACCAGCTCCAGCGCGGCGTGGCCCACGTGCGCTCGGGCGCCAAGGGGCTCGAAACCGATGAGGAAATCGCCAAGACGGCCAAGCTGCTGCCGGCCGGCGCGCAATGGGCGGCCTATATCAACCCGCAAGGTCTGATCCAGTGGATCGACACGCTGCTGGCCAATTTGTTCCCGCCCGAGGCCAACTTCCACCTGCCCAGTTTCGCGGCTACCGAGCCGATCGGCGCCGCGGCGCGGGTCAGCGATACGGCGCTCGACGCCGAGCTGGTGCTGCCCGGCTCGGTCGTGGCCGGCCTGGGTCAGTTCATCATGGCTGTCGGGCAGATGTTTGGTGGCGACGCGGCCGTGCCCCTGCCGTAAGGGCTCGCGCGGCGAGTGTGTAACCGGCCGCCGCGCTGGGCGCTACTCGCCCGCGTGGTGGTGGCGTACGATTTCGCCTTCGACCAGGTAGATCACGTCCTCCGCGATGTTCGTGGCCATGTCGGCAATCCGCTCGACGTGCCGCGCGGCCGACGAGAGTTGCCACAGGCAGTCGGTCCGATCGGGATGGGCGGCCACCTGCTCCTTGATCTGCTTCTCGATGATCTGCCGCAGAATGTCGACCTGGTCGTCCGACTTGCGCACATTCTGGGCCAGTACCGTGTCGCGGTTCACCAGCGCGTCGAGACTCTCCTTGACCATCGACTGGGCTCGGTTGGCCATCGCCCGAAAGTCGACCGGCAGGTCATAGCGTTCGCAACTGGCCAGGTTGACCACCCGCTTGGCAATGTTGCGGGCCAGGTCGCCCATGCGCTCCAGGTCGTTGTTGATCTTGAGCACGGCGACCACGAACCGCAGGTCGGCGGCCACGGGCTGGTAGAGGGCCAGGATCTTCAGGCACTCTTCCTCGACGTCGACCTCCATGCGGTCGATCTCGGTGTCGGCCTCGATAACGGCGTTGGCCAGGTTACGGTCGCGGTTGATCAGCGCGGAAACGGCCTTGGCAATGGCCTCTTCCACCAAGGTGCCGACGAAGAGGATCTTTTGCTTCAATCCGTCGATTTGACGCGGCAATTGCTTGGCCATGGCTTTGTATTCCGTTCCGCTGCTGTCGAATGCTCGCGGCCCCTCCTGGCACGCAGCGCGAGGCGTGCCTCAAGTTTGGGGCATGGCGCCCGTTCTGTAAAGATGGTAGCTCAACAGCCGATTTGACGGCCTGTGGAGCACCGCGACCGGGCCCGGCTAGCCCGCCGACTAGCCGTAGCGGCCTTCGATGTACATTTCCGTTTCTTTCCGCTGCGGATGCAGAAAGATGTCCTGCGTCTTGCCGTGCTCGATCACTTGTCCCAGCAGCATGTAAATGCATTCCTCGCTGGCCCGCGCGGCCTGGCCCATGTTGTGGGTCACGATCACGATCGTGTACTTCTGCTTCAGGTCGTCGATCAGCGTTTCGATGGCTTGCGTCCCCTCGGCGTCGAGCGCCGAGCAGGGTTCGTCCATCAGAATCACTCGCGGCTTGAGCGGCAACAACCGGGCAATGCAGAGCTTTTGCTGCTGTTCGAGCGTCAGCAGCGTGGCCTTGCTGTACAGCCGGTCTTTGACGTCCTTCCACAGAAAAACATCGCTCAGCGCCCGCTCGACTAGTTCGTCGCGCTGCGCCCGGCTGAACGCGTCGGAGCCGGTGTGCACGCGCAAGCCAAACAGCACGTTTTCGTAGATCGAAATTGGCAGCGGATTGGGCCGCTGAAACACCATGCCTACGGTCTTGCGCAGCTCGCCCAGCGAAACGTCGGGGTCGTAGATGTTCTTGCCCAGAATCGAGATCTCGCCCGTGGTGCGCACGTTGCCATAGCGCTCGTTGATGCGGTTAAAGCAACGCAGTAGCGTCGTCTTGCCGCAACCCGAGGGACCGATCAGCGCCGTGACGCACGACTGCCGGATGTCGACGTCGATGCCGCGCAGGGCCTGAAAATCTCCATACCAGAGATGCAACCCACGCGTGCGGATGCTGTAGTTGGCCGGCTGTGGGTCCATCAACCGATGTTTCCCGTCACGTAGTCGTAAGTCAGTTTGTGTTCCGGCTTGGTAAAGATCTGCTTGGTCTCGCCCACCTCGACCAGCCGCGAGGCGTTGAAAAACGCCGTCTGTTGCGCGAGCCGCCGCGCCTGCTGCACCAGGTTGGTCACCAGCACGATCGTCATCTCCTGCCGCAGCTCGAGCAGCACCTCTTCGATCTTCATCGTGGACACCGGGTCGATGGCGATCGAAAACTCGTCAAGGCACAGCACGTCGGGCCGTAGCGACAGCGCGCGGGCCAGAGTGAGCCGCTGCTGCTGCCCGCCCGAGAGCTTGGTGCCCAGCATGTTCAAGCGGTCTTTCACTTCGTCCCACAGGGCGGCCTGGCGCAGGCACTTTTCGACCAGGGCGTCGAGCTCGCCGCGGTGCTTCAGCCCCGCCATCCGCGGCCCGTACGCCACGTTGTCGTAAATCGAGAGCGGCAAGCCCACCGGCAGCGGAAACACCATGCCGATGCGGCGGCGCAGCTGATAGACGTTCGACACCTGCCGTACGTCCTGGTCGCCCAACAGCACCTGACCGTCGACCCGGGCAATGTCGATAAAGTCGATCGTGCGATTGATGCACTTGAGCAGCGTGGTCTTGCCCGAGTTGGCCGGGCCGATGATGCCGAAGATCTGGTTGGGCGCAATGTCGAGCGACACGTCCTCGAGCGCCTGCTTGTCGGCGTAGTGGACCGACAGGTTACGAATCGTGATGCCAACCGAGGCCATGCGTTACCACTTCTTGCGCATTCGCAGGTAAACTCGCAGGCCAATCGACACGCTGTTGACCATTAGCACCAGCCCAATCAGCACCACCGCCGTGCCATATTGCAGATGTTCGAGCGGAATGGCCGTGCCCTCGGCCACCTCGCGCGGGTCGGCCCCCTTCACCTGCGTGAGCAACACGTGCAGGTGATAGCTCAAGGCCATGCAACTATCGCCCAGCGAATAGGGCAGGAAATACCGCAGCCCGTGGCTGGGCACGCTCAGGTAATAGGCCGCGCCGGTGAACAAAATGGGCGCCGTTTCGCCGGCCGCCCGCGAAACTTGCAAAATCACGCCGGTCAGAATGCCGCTGATCGAGTTGGGCAGCACGATCGTGCGGATCGTTTGCCAGCGGCTGGCCCCCATGTTCCAGCAGGCTTCGCGGAACGTCATCGGCACGCTCGCCAGGGCTTCTTTCGTGCTCGAGATGATCACCGGCAGAGTCATGATCGCCAGCGTACACGAGGCGGCCAGCACCGACTCGCCCATGCCGGCAAACATCACGAACGCCCCCACGCCGAACAGCGCGTGCACGATGCTGGGCACGCCAGCCAGGTTGACCACCGCCAGGTTGACGATTCGCGTGAACCAATTGTCCTTGGCGTACTCGTTCAAGTACACGCCGGCCAGAATGCCGATCGGCGCGGCCGCCAGCAGCGACAGAAACACCAGATAGAACGTGCCGATCAGCGGCGCCCACAGGCCGCCGGCCGTCATGTTGTTGCGCGGGTTCTCGATGATGAACGACGGCGTCAGCACCGGCCAGGCCTTGTAGACCAGGTGTACCAGGATCCACACCAGCGGCACGACCAGCATCATGGTCATCACGAAGAAGACCCACTTGGCCACCTGCTCGCGCCGCCGCTTGCGGCGGTCGTTCGGCGTGGCCGAAAACACTTCGCGGACGCGCAGGCTCAAATACTCGCCCGGCTCCAGCCGCACGGCGCCTTGCGATTCGAGCTGCCCCACGCCGGCAATCGCCGCGCCCAGGTCGGGCCAGGGAAACTGCTCGCTCCCCCGGCCATCGGCATCGTGCGCGCCCAGCGGATCGAGAAAGAACTCATAGCGCGCCCGCGCGGTCGAGCTCGGCTCGGCTTGGCCCGCGCCCACGGCGCAAATGTCAATGCGATCGTGCCCGCGCAAGTGACGCACGGTCGGCTGCTGGCCGCCATGCCGCTGGGCCACGCCGGCCAGCGCCGCTTGCAAGCTCCTGGCCGGACGCGCGGGACTGCCGTCGCCGTCGCCATTGGCCGCGCCCGAAACAAAGTAGCGAAAGTGGGCCTGCGTGCTGTCAACCATTCTGTTTGCCTCGCACGCCGCGCACCACCAGGTCGGCCGTCAGGTTGACCGCGAAGGCGATGGCAAACAGCAAAATGCCGATGACGAACAGCACCCGGTAGTGATCCTCGCCCTGCACGGTTTCGCCCAGTTCGGCGGCAATCGTGGCTGTCAGCGTTTGCACCCGGTCGAGCACGCTGTGGGGAATCTGGTTGGCATGGCCCGTGGCCATCAGCACGGCCATCGTTTCGCCGATCGCCCGGCCGACGCCCAGCAGCACGGCGGCCAATAGCCCGCTCTTGGCGGCCGGGAACAGCACCCGGTAAACGATCTCCCAGCGGCTGGCGCCCAGCGCCAGAGCCGCTTCGCGATACGAGTCGGGCACGGCCTTCAGGGCGTCTTCGCCCACCGAAACGATCACCGGCACGCTCATCAGCGCCAGGATGATGCCGGCGTTGAGGATGTTCACTCCCACCGGCGCGCCGGTCACGGCAATGATGATCGGGTTCAGGATGATATAGGCGATGAAGCCCCAGACGATCGAGGGGATGGCGGCCAGCATTTCGATGGCAATCTTGAGCACTTCGCGCAGTTTGGGCGAGGAAAACTCGCTGACGTAGATGGCCGCCCCCAAGCCCAGCGGCACGGCAATCAGCATGGCCAGCAGCGTCACCGAGGCCGTGCCGGCCAGCAGGCCCAAAATGCCGTAGCGCGGCTCGTCGGCCACGGGGTTCCAGTCGCTCGAGGTGAAAAACTGGATCGGGCTGATCCGCGTGATCAGCGGCGCCCCTTCGCGGAACACGAAAAAGAAAATGGCGAACACGAAGAAGATGGCGCTCCAGCCGCACAGCCGAATCAGCGACTCGATCAAAACTTCGGGCAGCCGGGCGGCCAGCGACTCCAGCCCCTTGCGCGCGGGCACAGCGGCCGCGGGTTGCGGCCGGGGACGTTCGTCGCGCTGGGCGGGCGGGGCGCTAGTGGGCATGCTCTTTGACAAGCGGTATGTATCCTTTTTTCTCGACGATCTTTTGTCCCTCGTCCGAGAGGATCCATCGAATGAATTCGGCGACGGCACCCGTGGGTTCTCCCAACGTGTAGAGGTACAAGGGTCTCGACACGGGATACGTGCCGTTCTGGGCCGTTTCTAGCGAAGGCTCGACCCCCGGCTCGCCCGTCTTGGCGGCGATCTTCAGCACTTTCACTTCGTCGCTGTTGTAGCCCATGCCGCTGTAGCCAATCGCGCAGGGCGTGCGCGACACCAGGGCCACCACGTCGGACGAACCGCTCTGCGCCGTGGCTCCCTGCTTGTATTCGCGCTTCTTGCCCAGCACGCGTTCGCGAAAGTAGGCGTAAGTGCCCGAGCTGTTCTGCCGGCTGACGCGAATGATCTCGCCGTCGGCGCAGGCCGTGTTCTTCACGCCCAGCTGGTCCCAC
>CAZPED010000038.1:0-12154 GCA_964585335.1 uncultured Planctomycetaceae bacterium
GTCCGACGCGCCGGGCCGCCGGGCGACGAAGTCATCTTCCACCGAATGCCAAAGCACCAAGCGGCTGTCGGCCCGAGCAGGCGGAATCGATCCCGAGGCATGCAGATTCTCGAGTCCCAGCTCGACAACCCCTTCTTCATCGGCCGCCCGGGATGCCGAAATTGGTCCCACGTTGGCAGGCGCGTAGCGCGGCCCCAGAAAGCCCGAGGCGTAAGCGGCGGGATTCAGTGCCGCCATCGGCGAAATGCTCACGAAGTTCGGCAGTTCGGCCGCATCGTTGCCCAGCTCTTTCGAGATCAGCGACCCCAGCGTGGGATACTCGACCGGACCGCCGGGTCGGTAGCCGGTGCGCATCAGGTACGTACCGCGACCGTGATCGCCCTCCTTGGTGCTCACCGAACGAACGATTGCCAGCTGCCTGGCTTCGGCGGCCAGCTTGGGCAAATGCTCGCTGATTTGCAGTCCCGGCACGCTCGTGGCAATCGGCTTGAACTCACCGCCGTTGGCGTGTTCGGGCTTGAGATCAAACGTATCGAGCTGGCTGGGCCCGCCGCTCATCCAGAGCAGGATGCACTGCCGCTTGCGCTTCGTTGCCGCCGCCTGCTCGGCCAGCGCCGGCAGCCACCCGCTGAGGCTGGCCCCCAGCAGCCCCAAGCCCGAAGCCTTGAGCAGTTGACGGCGCGACAGGCTAAACGGTTCGGCTTTGGCCATGGCGGTCCCCCGGCAAACGGTTCAATGATTGAGCGTAAACTCGGCGCTATTGAGCAGCGCCCAGACCAGGTCTCCCAGACGATCGCGCTGGTTGTCATTGGCCGCCTTGACGTAGGCTTGGCAGCGCTCGCCTTCCGCGGCGCTGGGTCGCCGGCCGAGCGTGGCCAGGAACGCGATTTCGACACGCTGCTCGTCGCTTAGAAATGGTGCCCCCAGCGCCCTGAGCAATTGGCTTCTGGCGGTTTCGACAACCTCGCCCATCTCGGGTCCATTCATCAGCCGGAGCGCCTGGGCGACGCCCATTTCGAAGTTGGTTGCGCTGCGCGTCTGGGTTTGCATCTTCAGCAAGAACGCCTGCCGGCGCGGGTCGGCCAAACGCTCGATGCCGTCAGCCGTAGGCTGCAGCGCTACGGCATTCAACGAATCGTAAAGCTCTTCGGGCGTGAGCACCTTAACGCTCATCGCGGCGAACAGCTCCGGCCGTGGCTCGCCTTCGCCCGCGGGCCGGCTGCCGCGCTGATATGCTTGGGTGTGTACCAGCGTGCGATAGAGCTGCCGCAAGTCGTAGCCCGACTGTACAAACGCCTCGGCCAGCTCGTCGAGCAATTGCGGGTGGCTGGCTGGGTTATGATCGCTGAAATCATCCAGCGGTTCGACCAGACCGCGGCCAAACAGTTGCGCCCAGACTAGGTTCACGGTCGCCGGCGCCAGGTAAGGGTTATCGCGCGAGACGACCCAGATGGCCAATTGCTGCCGGCGGGTGCCGATTTCGTCGGCCGCGACCGGCTTGCCCGCCAGGTATCTGGGCGGCACGACGGTGTCGCTATTCGGCAAACGCACCTCGCCCTGATCGAGATCCACCAGCCGCATCAGTCGGTTACCCTCGGGTGGCTGCAAGCGTGCAAAGAAGGCTGCGTATCCCCAAAAGTCCTGTTGCTTCCAACGGTCGAACGGATGGTCGTGACACTGGGCACAATCGAGCCGCAGCCCCAGAAACAGCCGGGCCGTGGTGGCCGCCAGCTCCTCGGGTTTGACGCCCAGCGCCGTATAGAACAGCGCCGGACCGCTTTCGCCGGCGCCGGTCGAGACCAGCAGATCGGCAACCACGCGATCGTAACGCCGATTGGCGATAAATTGCTCGCGGAGCCAGTTCTGCACGCCGATCAGGCCGCGAACCTGTTCGGGCTCGAACTTGCGCGGCAGCATCATGTCGCGCCAAACGTTCGCCAAATGCGTGGCATGGGCCGGCGAGAGCAGCAGACGTTCGACGCGGCGCGCGAACTTGTCCGGCTGCGGATCGTCCAGATAATCCTGCACTTCCCACACGCTGGGAATCACGCCTGTCAGGTCGATGTGCAACCGGCGCAGTAGTTCGGCGTCATCGGCGGGGGCCGCGGCCTGAACCGCCTCGCTTGCCAAACGCTCAGCTAGTAACGCGTCGACGCGGGCCGACAGTTCAAGCCCCAATGGCAGCGGAGCGGTGGACTCGGCCGCGACAAGAAAACGGCCAGCAACACTTGCCCAAAGCAGCAGACCGATCGGCCATACAACGCGGCGGCGCCCCAACTGCTCTCGCACGACCGACCAGGCCATGATGCCGCCCTCCGTCCAGCCGTCAGAAATGCCTGGGCGCATTATAGCGCGCACCCCTGCTATTTAGGAACATCTGCCCCCCAGCCCCTGCCGCGAGCCAGCAAAATGTTGGCCAGAACTGGTCAACTAGCTCCAGGCTCGAGGGTTAGCTCGTGAACCTTGGGCCCAGGTAAGAACGGGGTCGGCTTGCCTTCCACCCAGGCACCATGGGCATCGCCATAATGAGGCGAGAGCGGATTGCCACACTGCCCGCAGGGCATGTGAAAGTACCCCTCGCTTTCGCGTCCGGGCGAGACGGCCATCCGCTGCGAGGCGCCCATGGCCGGGCCCTGAATTCTTGGCATGTTTTCCGAATCGCCGGCCAGCGGCTGCGCCGGCATGTCGAGCCAGCGCGCCAGCGACGGCACCGCCAGACTGAGCGGATGCTGAATGCGCGTGGTGTTGTGCCGGGCCCAGGTGTAGTTGGCCAACCGCGACTCGCGTTTCTGAGCGTCGGCCAGCACCAGGTCGGCCGCGGCCAACAGCAGCCCGTCCCAATCCTCGAACCGCGGGTCGATCAGGTGCGCCGGCCGCTGCGACACCAGCTGCCACACGGGCCCTTCGGTGCGATCGAGCTTGGCTATCGAAAAGTCCTGTTCCGCTTGCTTGCAGGGCGTAATCAGCACGTCGGAAAGCTGGGCGATCAGATAGTGCCTGAACCGGCGCACGGCGCGGAAGCCAACCGATTCGGGCGCCGCGCGGCCGCCCCAATCTTCAACGTGGCGACGCAGCTCGGCGCGGCGGGGGTTATCCTTCACCGCCTCGGGCGATAGCACTTCGAGCAGTAAGTCGCGCCAGCGCTGCAGAAACACTGCCCGGTCGTCGAGCTGGATCCGCAACATGTCCGCTTCGGTCGCCCCCTCGGTGGCTAACAGATCGTCGCGAATCTGTTGGGCCCGGGCGCCCAGATCGTAACCGCCGTCGCCCAACAGCTTGAGCCAATCGCCGCTGACCACCCGGGCGTTGGCCGTCCAAATGCGTCCTTGCTGAGGATTGACCACGCGGGGGTATTCCTCGGGCTTCAGGTAGCCGTCCCAGCGCCGCGAGCCGTCGGCCCAACTACTGGGCAGCCGGCCGTCGAAGCCCACGCGACGTGGGATGCGGCCGAGGATCGTCCAGCCGATTCGGCCCTGATCGTCGGCAATCACGAAATTCTGGGCGGGTGAGCCGCTCTGGTTGGCCAGCTGCATGGCCTCTTCGAGTTGATGCACGGTCTCCATTTTCATCAACCCCAGGTTCACGCCTTCGGTGTCGTGAGCCACCCAGCGGCCCGCGCGCGGACGCTGGCGATGATCGTGATCAACAATCGGCCCCCAGATTGTGGAGACGACCTCGAGCTTTTCGTCGGGCGCGCCTTGCACTTTGATGACTTCCTCGTGCCGCTCGAATTTCCGCGGCCCATCGGGCGTCAGATACGACTGGGGGTCGTTCGGGTCGACCTCGACAATTACCACGTCGACCCAGTCGCCTTCGGCGTTGGTAAATCCCTAGGCGATGTGGCCATTGCTGCCCACGGCCATGGCGGGCGTGCCAGGCAGCGTGACGCCGGTCACGCGGTGTTCGGCGCCGTCCTCGCCGGGCCATACGAACGAGGCGCGATACCAGACGTGCGGCACTCGAATGCCAAGATGCATGTCGTCGGCCAGTAGCGCCCGGCCATCCTTCGTGTGCGTGCCGGCGACGGCCCAATTGTTGCTGCCCGGGTGAAACGTCTCGGGCGTGGGCAGCGTCCCCGGGGGCGCCCGGTCGGCGCGGACGAGTTGCTGGGGGTCGCGCGTGTCGAACACATCAGGCCCGGGAACCGGGGAGCCGGGCAGGGCCTCGCCCTGAATCGGCGCGTCCCACTCGGTGCCCAAGGGGGCCAGAAACTCGGCCAACTGAGCGGGCAGCAAGTCGTGCAGCAGCCCCAACCGCGCCTCGTCCGCGTAGTCGGCCCCTTGCAAATCGAGGTACATCGAGAACATGGCCAGCACTGAGTCTTCGGGCCGCCACTCCAGGGGCTCGAGGCCCAGCAAGAGATACTCGAACGGCTTGGCCTTGAGCGATTTCAGCCCAGCGTTGACGCCCGCGGCATAAGCTTCGAGCAGCTCTCGCTCTTGCGAGTCGCCCGAGGCGAGCACCTGCTGGGCGCGATGCCGAAACCGATTGATGCGGATTCGCCGATCCATGTCGAGCACCGCCGGTCCGACGAGCTCGGCCAGTTCGCCAGCCGAGTTGCGGCGCAACAGGTCCATCTGAAAGAAGCGGTCCTGCCCATGCAGAAAGCCTGTGGCCCTGGCCAGGTCGAGCCGATCCTGAGCCTTGATCGTGGGAATGCCCAGTGCATCGCGCTCGATCGCCACCGGCGCCGACAACCCAGTAACGACGACGACTCCATCGAGTTGCGGCAAACTGGCGGCCACCTTGCCGCGCACCCAAAGCGCGGCGCCCACGACCACAAGTACCAGCAGAACGGCCAAACCGGCCAAAACCTGGACGACGCGCTTGCGCATGACACGATGCTCCCGCCTGAAACGAGATGGGTTGAGAAGGGGTGCCACAGCGTGCAGCCGCGGCGCGCGCCATTGTCAACCGCCCGCCAGGTTGCCGCAAGAGGCTTCCGACCGCCACGGCATTTCCCGGGGCTCTAAGGCTGGCTGGCCGTGTAGATCAGGTCGTCGAAATAGATGTCCTGGCTGTTGCCGTCTACCCACGGCGTGATCAGGCCGAAACGATCGAACCGAGTGCCGGCCGCACGGTGCTCGGCCGGCACGGCAAGGTGCACGGAGTGACTGTCGAGCCGCACCGTGACCTCGCCTCCGCCCGAGGCGCTCGGTCGATACTCGAGCGACCAGTCGTGCGTAGCGCCATCTGGCAACAAGTACAAGGGTCCGCCCGTTAGGCCGCTGCTGCGCAGGTCCCCGGCCAATCGGTAGGTAGGCGAAAGATAAAAACCCTCGCGACTGGGAGCATCGGTCGAAATGCCCAGGAAGCTGCGCGGCAGTCCGGTGTCTTGCGCGGGATTGCTCACGGTGCTCTCTTGCGAGTTGAAGAACCCCAGCAGGACGCCACTATCGCTGACGCCACGCCGCAGGGCGATCTTGCCGCTGGCCTTGAGCGGCCGCTCGAGCGAAAGCGGCTCGAGCCTGTCGGCGTAGTGCGCCATCCGCTCAGGATAGCGACAGTCGCCACGAAAGAGCGTGCCTCCCAGTTCCCCGGCACTCCGGCCGCCGGCAAACTGGGTTGGCGAGTAGCCGAAGTTAAACCGCGGCCGGATAAGCACCGTCTGGTAGGTTCGCCGGTTGCCGACCCCCTCCCAGCCAGGATCGCTGGCAAAGTCGAATCGGCGTCCGTTGACGGTCACGTCGTCCAGCCATAACTCGCCGCCATCGTCGGCCGACTTCATGACCGGCAGCAGGCCAAAATGATTAAACCGGGCGCCGTCACGGCGATGCTCGGCGCTCAAATTACAGATGGCCGTCTGGTCGTCGATCGTCGCCGTGATGCTGCCGTGGCCATCGCCGCCACGCGGATCGTAGCTGAGCGACCAGCGGTGTATCCGCCCCGACGTGAAGCCTAGCGGCTCGTTCCGCCCCGACTGGGGGTTGCGCTGCATGGCGAAGCTTTGCGGGTCGTCGCCGCCGGCCCGCCACCGGGCGGTGGCGTATTCGACATATGCATAGAACTTCTCGCCGCGGCCATTGAGCCGCAGGCACAGACTATTGGGCGTTCGCCACTCCTTGATGTTGTCGGCGTTGAAAAAGCCGAGCAGCACGTGAAAGGGACGCTCGCCACACGCCAGCGTGCCCGAGGCGGTCAACGGCTGGTCGAACGTGGACGCGGGAATTTTGAGCGCGTAGTAGGCGGGCTCGGCGGCCGCGGCGATGTAGCCGCCAATTTCGCCAGCGGCGCCACCGGCATGCGACGTGGCGCTGTAGCCAAAATCTTGACGCACCGTGCGCGGGGCAGGCTCGACGGCCCGGTTGTTGTGCGCCTCCCAGCCCGGATCGCGATCGAACGACTCAAACCGCTCCTGGGCCAGAGCCGCGGTAGCCAGCAGACAACCGAGCACCATTGCCGGCAGACGCGTCGCGGGTCGTTGCGTGACCATGGATTGTGCTCCTGGATTGCCGAGATGACCGTGAGCCGCTGAACCTCACTCGAAGAAACGCCGAAACAGCAAGCGTTTGATCCATTCAACGAGCGCCAAGTACGTGACTGTCACGCCGCCGAGGAACACCAGGTATTTGAACGGTAAACTCACAAAGCCCAGCGGCTCGGCCAGGGGCGTGTACGGCAGCACCACGCCCAACAACACCACCCCCACCACCGAGGCTGCCAGCGCCGGGCTGGGCCGGCTGCGCAACGGGTTGCCCCCCGTGCGCACCACGAAGATCACCAGCGTCTGCGTGGCCAGCGACTCCACGAACCACCCGGTGTGGAACATCGCTTCGGATGCCTGGAATACCAGCAACAGCACGGCGAAGGTCAACATGTCGTACAGCGAGCTGATCGGTCCGATGGACAACATGAAATTGCGGATCAGCTTGATGTCCCACCGCTTCGGTTTGTGGGTAAAGCTGGCGTCTACGCGATCGGTGGGAATCGTCAATTGTGAAACGTCGTAGAGAAAGTTGTTCAGCAGGATCTGCATCGGCAGCATCGGCAGGAAAGGCAGAAACAACACCGCGCCGGCCATGCTGAACATGTTGCCGAAGTTCGAGCTGGTGCCCATCAGCAGATATTTCATGACGTTGCCGAAGGCTTGCCGCCCCTCGATGATGCCGGCATGCAGCACGTCGAGTCCCCCTTGCAGCAGGATGATGTCGGCCGCGTCGCGAGCCACGTCGACCGCCGAGGCGACCGAAATACCCACGTCGGACGCATGGAGCGACGGTGCGTCGTTGATCCCATCGCCCAGGTAACCCACCACGTGGCCGCGCCGCTTGAGGGCCAGCAGAATGCGGTTTTTCTGCACGGGAGTGACGCGCGCGAAGATGGCCGTTTGCTCGGCCACGTGGCCCAGCGCCGTGTCGGTCATGTGGTCGACCTCGGTACCCAGGACGATTTCACCGACATCCAGTCCCACCTGCCGGCAAACGTGCTGAGCAACCAGCTCGCTGTCGCCCGTCAGAATCTTCACCGTCACGCCGTCCTGCCGTAAGGCCGCAAGCGTTTCGGCCACGTCGGCTAGTGGCGGATCGAGAAATGCCAGGTAGCCGACCAGGGTCAAATCTGTTTCGTCGCTGGCCCGGTAGGCATCCTGCACGGGCACCGTGCGAAAGGCGACCGCCAGCACGCGATACCCGTCGGCCGAAAGTCGATCGACGGTCTGACGACAAGCATCGCGCGCGCCCTCGTCGAGCGGCTGCTCGCGGTCGCCTTGCTGATACCGCGAGCAAATCTCGAGGATGCCCTCGGGGCTGCCCTTGGCAACGAGCAATCGTTGGCCATCGCGGGCCACGACGATCGACAGCCGCCGCCGCTCGAAGTCGAAGGGCACTTCATCGATCTTCTCGTAAGCGGCCAGGTCAGCTTGAACCTCGGCTGGCCAGGTGTGCTGGAGAATCGCTCGATCCAACGGGCTTTTGATTCCCGTTTCGTGCATGCTGTTCAGGTAGGCCAGGCGTAGCGGCCGCTCGCTGGGTTGGCCAGCCTGGTCCGCAGCCAGATCCAACCGCATTTCGCCGCTGGTGAGCGTGCCGGTCTTGTCGCTGCAGAGAATATCCATGCTGCCAAAGTTCTGGATCGACGACAGGTGTTTGACGATGACCTGCCGGCGGGCCATGTGCACGGCGCCCCGCGATAGCGTGACCGCCGTGATCATGGGCAGAAACTCGGGCGTCAGCCCCACAGCCAGCGCCACGGAAAACAACAGCGACTCGAGCGGGTCGCGCTTCAAGACTACGTTCACCAGAAAGACGAGCAAAATCAGCACGATAACCGTGCGGAGAATCAGATAACCGAATTGCCGCATGCCGCGGTCAAACTCGGTCTCGGGCGAACGAGTCGCCAGGCGGGCCGCAATGTTGCCGAACGCCGTCTTGACCCCCGTGGCCGTCACCAACGCTTCGGCGGTGCCGCCAACAACCGACGTGCCCATGAAGACCAAGTTACGGGCGTCATCAGCCGCGGTCGCCTCTTTCTCGACCGGCATCGACTCGCCGGTCAGCGACGCCTGCTGCACGTGCAAATCGCGGGCGCTCAGCAGCCGCGCGTCGGCGGGCACCAGGTCGCCGGCGGACAGCCGGATGACGTCGCCCGGCACGATCTCGCGACGTGGTAGCTCGCGCCACTGACCATCGCGCAGCACCGTGGCCGTCGTGGCCACGACGGCCCGCAGCCGCACGATGGCTCGCTGCGACCGATAGGTCTGCACAAAGGTGATGGCCGCGCCCAGCAATACGATCACGACGATGATCGTCGCGCTCGTGGCCTCACCAACCAGTGCGGACACAAGGCTCGCCACGAGCAATACGATGACCAACGGATTGGCAAACTGGGCCAGCAGTTGAGCTAACAGACCGCTACGGGCCGCCGGCGCCGGCTCGTTTGGACCAACCGCTTCCAGCCGCTCGAGCGCCTGCTGGCTCGATAAACCGGCGCGGCCAGCTAATGGCACTGGGGGAACGCCCCCTGCTTCAGACACCGCGACTTCACTGGCAGCAGGTGGACGTTGCATCAAACTGCTCGCAAACCCGATAAGTTGGCCTCGGCCACGCGCCAGCGTTCGGCTCAGTCGCTCCGCTCAACAGCCCTTGCTGTCGTCCGGCCGCCAGGGCCGCCGGGGCGGCAGCCGTAGCCGGTAGGCCGCCATTCGGTTGGTATTTTCCTTGCAGGTCTCGCGTTCGGCGATTTCTGGCATAATCAGACCAGTCCAACGAACCGCCGGACCGCTATGCAGGTGACCTATATTTGAGCGACGTTAGAGCATCTGTAAATGTCTGGAGCAGGAAGTCAGGGAATCATACCATGACCGTGTGCCTTGATACCCTCGAGTTGACGCCCGAGGAGCTCGAAGCAACCAAAGAGGCAGTGCGCAAAATGGCGTACTTCCGTTGGCTGGAAGCCGGACAGCCCGCCAATAGTGGCGTCGACTATTGGGCGCAGGCCGAGCGCGATTGGATCGAGCGGTATTACGTGCCGCATCGCGTTCGCTGTCAGTCCACGTCGACGGGCTGAACCGAGCGGACGCTTAACCGCCCGCCGCGTCGAGCGGAGGAGCCAGCCGCGCCAATTCCTGGTCCAGCTGCTCGCTGGCCAGTTCGGCAAAAGCCGGGACCGTACGCATTGCTTGAGCCGTGGGCAGCAAGTATAGGCGCCCCCGTGAACCTGTGCGATGCAGCGCCAGGTAGCCATCATCGCTTAAGCGTCGCACCGCCGGCAGCAGTTGAGGCGCTGACTTTCCCAAGTAGCCCGCGACCGCTTCGATCGTGGGCTCGAACCGCGGTTGTTCGCCGTCGAGAAACATCACGGCCAGATCAACCACGTACGACAGTACGTCGCCGCCCAACCGCGTGAGACGAACTGGCGCCAAGGCTCCGCCTGGCGGATGCTCGGGCGTGCAGGTCTCGCAGGCCCGGGTGTCGCAGCCCATCGCCGCGGCCCAATCGATCAGGTCGGTCGGATCGAGCGCGCAAGCCTTGACCCGTCGCCCTGTCGTCATGGCAGCCCGCTTGCGGGGCTTAACCAAAGGGCAATTGGCCAGGTGCAATCGACAGTGCCCTCGTGCCGGAGGCTTCGGGCAATCGAGCACGAACCCGTGATGGTGGTGCGTGATCCACGAGGCATACGCCTGATCGTCGTTGACGATAATCTGCATGGCGACGATGGTATGCTGCCGGAATTCTGCGAGCAACAAGAGGGCTGTAGCAACGCCACGGCGGGCTGGCGAGCCCGGACTAGGAGTCGCGCTTGAGCGAAAGCGATTCGCGCAGCGACTTCAAGCTTTCTTGAAGTGCGGCCTGGGATCGATCGAGCCCGCCACGCTGTTTCCGCAGTAGCCAGCGTGCGGCGACCAGCAGGCAGGCCATGACAATCACAGCGGCCAGCACCGACCACAGCAGGCCGGCGCCGGCGGATAATTCGAAATGCTCGGCGACGAGCAACCCCACGCCGGCCAGTGCGGTGGGCAGCACGGCAATCAAAAGGCAAAGCGCCAACACGAGCATCGCCAGGGCCGTGATCGTGCCATTGCGAATGGCGCGCAAGTCGGCCGAGAGCAACCTCACGTGCAACTCGGCGAGGCGGCTGGCATCGGCCGCCAGGCTTTGTAGGCGACGCTGCAGCGCACGCAGCGGTTCTTCAGAGTCGGGCGGGAGCGCATTCATCGTCGCTTGACCATCCACCCCAAAACCAACCCGGCGACCGCAGCTACGGCCAGCGCCGGCTTGGGATGCTCGGCCACCGTACGCTTAACGTAGTCGCCCGTGGCATGCACCGCGCGCTCGGCGTGCTCACGCAACTTACTGACATGTTCGGGTTCACCCAGTCCCATGCCCGCAAATCCGTTTGGCTCAATGGGGGTCGGTCCCATTGCTGTGCGCTGATAGTCCGGCCCTGGAGCCGTTTGGGTGACAGGTTGCTCGCTGGGCCCGGCCTGACGTTGTTGTTGCTGCGACAGGTAGGCAAACGATTGCTGGACGATCGTGGCCAACGTCACTTCGAGGCAAGCCCGCAGCAATCCGTCGTTCGGGCCCTTGCCGCCGGGTCCCAGGGCGGCCTGCGCGGGCGACTCCTCGAAGTCGGCGCTGGCGCCGACGTCCGCTCGTCGCCGTGGCACGAGCAGGTACCCCAGAACACTGGCACCGCCACAAAAGGCCCAAGGATGGTCGTGTACCAGGCGGCGCCAACCCACTAGGGAGCGCGCATCGCCCACGGCCGCCCGCGCATCACTGGCCAATGCGGCCCGAGCCTCGGTCAATTCCTGTTCGATCTCTTGCGAGTGCCAACGATTCATGGCTTGTCTCCACAGCCTGGCGCCGAATGTTCGATCGGGGCCGCAATAATCTAGCTTTTTTGCAAAGCCCATGCCGTCCCTATAACCGTGCGGCCGCGAGAGTCGCCCGAATCACGGGCCAGAGCCCAGATCGGCCTTTAGCCGCATTAGCTATTGTAGCGACCGTGCGGAATGTCTGTGCGGCAGGGTGCGCGAGCGTGCGGTTACGCCCCATCCAAACCAACTCATTTCACCGACTCCCGGTACGAAGACACCAATTTCTTGACCAGTTCCAACCGTGTAATTCACCGCGAAAACTCCGCTGCCGGGCTCGGCCAGGGGGCGCCAAAAAGGCACCATGGCATTGCTTCGTCTTCGATCGGGCATGCTGGTTGCAATCGCAGCTTGGCGAACATAGAACGCGAAGCTCATCACGGAAGAACCCTATGAGTGTGCCAAGCATTGCGCCTCAAGAATTGTATCGCCGTATTGCCAAGGGCGAACCGGTCGAGTTGATCGACGTCCGCACGCCCGGCGAGTTTCAATTGGTCTCGGCCACCAGCGCGCGCTCGGTGCCGCTCGATCGGCTCCAGCCCGAGGAATTCTTGCAGCCGGCCGAGAACCCGAGCGGCCCAATCTACGTGATTTGCCATTCAGGAGCCCGGGGCCGGCAGGCCTGTCAGCGTCTGATCGACGCAGGCTGTCGCGAGGTGATCAACGTCGAGGGTGGCACGCAAGCCTGGATTGCCGCCGGCCTGCCAGTGCGGCGCGGCGAGCGCCGGACGATTCCGCTGGACGGCCAGGCGCGCATCATCATCGGGCTGATGATCCTGGGATTTGCGGCGCTTACACTGCTATCGCCTTACTTTCTGGGTTTGGTCGCGCTGATGGCCG
>CAZPED010000039.1:0-12093 GCA_964585335.1 uncultured Planctomycetaceae bacterium
CGCTTTTCCCGAGTTCGGGGCCATCTCGGCCAGCGATGCCGGCTCGGGGGCCTTCGACTTGACGGCCAAGTCCGCCGGGGTGCCGTTTACGCTCAGCCTGGCCACTCGCGAAGCTGCGGGAGGCGCCGCCGATGGCCAAACTTTCACCCAGTCGACCACCACGGCCGCCGTCGGCCCGGCATTCTGGAACCTGGCCGCCAACTGGTCGACCGGCGCCGTGCCCGCTTCGGGCGACGACGTGGTGCTGCAAAACTCGGCGAATCCCATCCTTTACGGACTCGACCAGTCGGCCATCACGTTGGCGAGCTTGACGATCGATCAGAGTTATGCCGGCACCGTGGGCTTGCCGCGTGTCTCGGCCGGAGGAGCCGTGGAGTACCGCGAGCGCTATTTGAAGATTGGCGCGACGCAGATCGTGATCGGCCGCGGCGAAGGTGCAGGAAGCGGTCGTGTGCGACTCGACACCGGCTCGGTGCAAACGACGATCAACGTGCTCAACACCGGCAGTTCGGCCGACAGCGACGCCAAGGCCGTGGTCTGGAAGGGCACGCACGCCGCCAACACTGTGCAGGTGAGCAAGGGCAGCTTTGCCGCCGCGCACTTTGCCGGCGAAACCGCCACGATCGCCTCGCTCAAGCAAAGCTATCGCAACAATCAAGCCAGCGATTCCGATGTCCGGCTGGGCCCTGGTTGCACGCTCAGCGGGTGCACGATTACGAAGTTAGGGGGTACGCTGGAGCTCAACTCGACTATCGCCGCCCTGGTGCAGGCGGCCGGCGAAACGACCATTCTGGCCGGGTCGCCCACGTCGCTGGTCATTACCGGCGGCGCCGTCCGCTACCGCTCGGCCGGCACGTACGGGGCAGCCACCGTCTCGGGCGGGGGCGAACTTGACTTTCGACAAGACTTGCAAGCCCGCATCGGCACCAACACCACGCTTCGCAAAGGCGCCGTGCTCCGCGACCCGGGTAAGACCGTTACGTTTACCAACCCGATTGCCGTGGCTTGCGAGTTGGCCGACGTAATTCTCGACCTGGGCAACACCTTCAACTTGCAGAGGTCATAGCTGCATGACTCCTCCGCAGGGCCTGGTGAGTTATCCCGGCGTTAGCCAGCTGCTCGACGCTTCGATCAGCCTCAGCCCCGGCATTTCGCCGAGCACGGCCACGCTGACCATCGTGCCGCAGGCCGAGCTGATTACGGAAGTTGGGCCGCTCGTGTTCCAGTACGGCGGCGCGACCATCGTGTTTCCCGACTGCAAGGTCGAGCGTGGCGCGGTGGAGCGTAACAGCCGCGGCGAGATCTGGCGGCTATCGCTCATCGATCGGCGCTGGCGTTGGCGCTACGGGGCCATCTCGGGCACCTACAATGCCCGGCGAGACAACTTCAGCCTGCGGCAGGGTGGGGCCGCCGGCATCAATACGGAACGGACGCCGCAGCAGCTGGCCGCGCTCTGTTTGGACGCCATGGGCGAGACTGGCTACGACGTCTCGGCACTGCCGGTCGACGCGCGACCCAGTATCGAGTGGGATGTGGACGTGCCGGCCGAAATGCTGGCCGCGCTTTGCGAACAGTTCGGCTGCCGCGTGGTATTGCAGCTCGACAACCGCGTGGTGATTCATCGCGTGGGCGTGGGCACCGAACTCAGCCCGCTGGGCGCACTCAGCTATTCGTCCGTGGCCAACCCCGCCGAGCGGCCCGATGCGTTGGCCGTGGTGTGCGGTCCCAATCGCTACCAGGTCGACTTTCGGCTCGAAGCCGTCGGCGTCGAGTCGAGCGACGACCCGCAGCGCGAGACGCTGGTGGCGCTCGAGCGGCTCAGCTATCGGCCCAGCAAGGGCTGGGCGCAAATCGATCTGCCGGCGATGAACCAGGTCGCAGACAAGTTCCGTGGCCTGGCGCAGCGCAGCGTGTTCCGGTACTACCGGATCCAAAGTCCGATCACCGTGCCGGGCTACACCGGCTCGCCCAAAGGCGCCGAGGGGGGGACGGTGCGGCTGGAGCAGGTGCTGCCGATCGAGGATGAGCAAGTGGCCGTCTCGCTCGAAAACGGCCTGCCGGCCAACCAGCCAGCGTTGGTATTCGGCGTCTGGCACGCGGGGAAGGGGGGCGTCGAGAACTCCGCGGCCAAGCTCGCGCCGGCGCCCGACGCGCCCGACCAGCAGGGGCTAAGCGCCATTTACCGCGGCGCCTACACGATCGACGCCGCTCGCGGCCTGGTGATATTCGCCGAACCGGTCTACCGCAACACCCACGTCTCGGCAACTGGCGGCAGCGGGCACGAGGTAAAGTGCGGGCCAGCCGACCTGGTGCTGCGCGCGGCTTGCAGTCTGCGCGACGCCGAAACATCGGAGCCGGTTCGTCACGTACGTTACCGGCAACTGGGCGCCAGCGGCGGCTCGGCGGTTCGCTATCTCAAGCAAGACGAAATCGTGCTGAACCACACGCCTCGCTACAGCGACAACTACGCGCTAGAGGACGTCAAAACCAACCTGGCCGACGTCAACACGGCTGCCGACAGCCGGCTCGATGCGGCCGAACTGGAATATGAAGATCAGATGCCTCAATCGGCCACTTACCCGGGACTGGCGCCGATCGATTTGGATGGCGCGATCGAACACATCGAGTTTCAGGTCGGCTCGTCGGGCGCCACGACCACGGTGGCGCGGCACGGCGAAGGGGTGCGCGGCTGGTCGCAATCGCTGCGTCGCGGATTCGAGCGGCAGCGCGCCGTCGAAGACCTGGTGCGCCGCACGCGGACGCAAGAACTGGCCCGCGCCTGGAAAGCCAGCTCGGCCACGCGTTTGCGCGCAACGAGCGGCGCTGCCAGTCCGCCAGCGCTAACCAAGGTGCCCTTCAAGAACGTCGACAGCACGGCGGCGCCGGCCTTTGGCGTGTTGGAGGTGACCGGAGCGGTGGTGGAAGACGGCATCACGTTTCTCACCTGCCGGCGTCCCGGCTATGTGCTGGCCACGGAATACGCCATCAATGGGCCGGTGCAGGTCGAGCCCGACTTGAGGGGCGCGTGCTATCGCCAGGGCGACCTCGACGCCGCCTACGACACGGGATCGCCGGTCGCGGGCGAGTGCTGGGGACCCAAGGCCGATCAATGGACACTGGCCAAGGGCTATCCGCCGCTGCTGACGGTACACGCGGTCCGCAGCTCCGCGGGACGCGTCGCCTACGGCAGTTGCCGCGGACTGACTTGCGTTGTTGGGCTGACCGACGCCCAACTGCCGCCGCTCGTCGAGAATCGGCCCGGTCAGGCCACCGTGCGCGTGCAGTACTGGGACGGGGTGCAGTTTCTCAGTGCCCAACCGACGATGACCTTCACCGGTTACAACCTGGCCAAACTGGCAATTGCCGCCGGACGCCTGGTGGAGTTCACGCGGGTGGGCGCGCTGTGGATTGCCGTGCCCCCCGAGACGGTCGATCAGATGCTCGTCAAGACTAACGGGGCCATTACCGCTAACGGCGGCAACGGCCCGGTCAGCCGCTGGTCGCTCAATCCCGAGGGCGCTGAAGAGTCGGTCTACCCGCCCGAGGTTGTCACGGCCCGCAATCGCACGTCGGTCGATATCGAGGCCGGCGTGTTCTGCCTGGCGGTGCGGATCGACAACCGCTGGTACGTCGAGCCGTGGCAGTGCGGCGGTGCTGGCAACCAGGAATCGTAAAGGGCCGTCATCGTGTTGTTTTGCTTGGGCTGCTGCGACCGCTGCACGATCTGTCACGACCGCTTCGAGCGGGCTGACTCGGACGATATTGCCTCGGGCGCGCCGTTGGGCTGCCCGTGGTCGGCCGCCGGGCCAGTGTCGCTGGTCGATGGCCGTTTGCGAATCGGCGACTCGGGCGCCGTCTCCGGACCGTCTGGCCAGCGCGTGGAAGTGCTGGTGCGGGCTAACGACACATCGGATGTCGTGGAAATTGCCTTAGGCGACGTGGTGGGGACGGCCATCTTCGGCGCGCCGGGCTACCTGGTGCTCAGCGGCGGTCAGCGCGATTCGGTCTCGGTCAGCTGCAACCTGCCGCCGGCAACCGATCTGCGGTTGGTGCTATGCCTCGGTTACAGCGACGAGGAGCAGACACAGCCGGCGGCAAAATTCTTGCTGGCCGATAACTCCTGCGCGGCAAGCGACGACTTGTGGCAACCACTGACCGACCGCGGCGTGAGCCTGCGCTCGCGACGGGGCACGCTCGAGTTCGAAGAGGTTAGCATTCAAAGGCCGCGCGACGACCAGCGGCCCGAGTGTCCCGAGTGCGCGCCGGCGCCGACGCCCGATTGCCTCGTCTGTCACGATCAATTCCAGCGGCCCGACGCGGCCAACGTGGCGACAGGCGCACCGTGCAATTGGACCGATGAGGGCGACGCGGAAATCGTTTCGCAACATTTGCGGCTGCCGGCTGGCAGCAGCGTGAGTGGGCCGAGCGGCGACTACGTCGTGGTGATTGCCACCGGCACGGCGCCCGGCAGCCAATTGGCAATTACCCTCGGCGACGTGGTGGGCACCGTCACGTTTGGGCAGAACAACGGCGAGGGACAACTGAAGCTGGCCTGCATCGAAGGAGTATTCACCCGAGCGGGCAACATTCTGGCCGGTCACCAATACGTGTTCGTGTTGTGTGTCGGCAATTCGGGCAGGCGATGGGGCGTGACATTTCAATGCTCGTCGTTGGGGCCCGAGATGCAGGCGAGCGGGTTGCTGGGCTCCGCGGAGCCCGCCTCGCCCTATGGACAAGTATCGTTGTCGGCTGCCGGTTCCACGGTTGTCGTGTCGAGCGTGAGCATTCGCTTGCGGAAGACCGACAGCCAGTCGCAGTGCGTCACCTGCACGCCGCACGTCTGCCAGATCTGCGAAGATTACTCGCTCTCCGACTTTAGCGCGACCGATTGTCGATTGCTCCGCTTGACCGGCTTTGGCGTGCCAGGTTCGCCGGGGACCGACAACTGGGCCACGTCGAGCAATGCCATCGCTCGGCTCGGCGCGGGCAATCCCGAGGGCAGGAGCGTCATGTATGCGGTGGCTACCTGGAGCTGGGATCTGGCCGGACCGGGCGATGCCGTTCGCTTGTTCGTAGCCGCCGACGCTTCGGTGAGCAACGCACTGTTCATCGAAGTCACCAATGGCGGTTACGGGCAAGGATACGAGGGGGCGGGATGCACTCGGTTGTATCGCCGCCAGGGCGGATCGAATCAGCTGATCTCGACGGTGCCGAATTGGTCGCCGGGATTTGCCGCGTTGGCATTCGACGGGGAGAACGTCTGGATCAGCGGTACGTTGATTACCGCCGACCAGCTGCTGGGCGGAGATCGAGAGCCCGTCGGCGGGCCTTACGCGGCGATCGGCACGGGGCATCTCGACGAAGGGCACTACATTCGATTCGACTCAGTCGAACTTAGCTGGTACGCGGCGCTGCCATATCACACGCGCTGCCTGAGCGGCGTGCAGTACTGCCCGATTTTCGCGGTGGGCTTTCCCAACGTCGGCATACTGGGAAGCACGTCCGCAGCGGGCGATCCGGCCGTCGCCATCAACTGCAACGTGCAGATCGTGAGCGGCACCTGGACGGCCGACTTCTTAAATGGCGGCTGGATCACGCAGTCGACGGCGGCACGCGTGGACGTAGTTACCAACCATCCCCACCACGGTCCCTCGCTCAACGGTTACGTCAGCTGGGCGTACAGCGTGGGCGTGGTCGACCCCGTCGAAGACTATAGCAACTACGCGGGCCTCGCGGTCGAGTTCCTGCACGGGGGCCAGACCATTCGCAGCGAGTTCTTGGGCGCGGCCCTGGGCACCTCTCAATTCGTGTCGTTCAACGAGGTGACCTTGCTGGGCCAGAGCGGTATCACCGCACGCTATGGCGCGGGCGTTAATCCCTTGGGCGATTTTCTGGGCGTCTGCTTTAGCGCAGGACGTACGCAGCTCGTGTACGGTTTGCTCGGATTTCGCAGCGTAGTTGGCTGCGCTCCGGGTGACGGAACGACCACCGGAATTCGCAGCGGCAGCGCCTATTACGGGGTCGGGGCGGGGGGAGCGAGCCTCGCGGTGCGGCAAATCGCTCTCGAGCGTAATCGCGACACCGCGGCCCAGAACCTCTTTACCGGCATTCCTCCAGCCAGCTGTATCGACTGCGCGTTCAATCGCTGTCTGCCGTGCGACGCGGACACCCCGCAGTATCTGAATGTTTCGATCGCTCCCAAGGCAGGCGCGGACCTGTCTAATGTGTGCGGCTTCGACGTTGCCGCCTTAACCGGCGCCTTCACGCTGCAAAGTCATCTGGGCGGCTGCCACTACTCGATCTACCTGGGACCCACCAGCCGCGCGGCCGTGGCTCAATACACCCAGTACATCAATAACTACGTCAACACCGACGGCTGTCGGAACGTGCTGGCCGTCCTGGCCGACATGGCGCAAACGGTTACGGGGGTTCGTTTCCAGGTCAAGCTGATCAGCGTCACGGCCGATCCCCTGGTTTCGTACGACCAAAGCTGGGTGGGCGAGATTCCGTTCGGACAATTCCATTGCCAATCCTTCAGCAAGCTGCTGGTCGGCGACGGTCCGGGCCCCACGGAATTGTTTTCCGATCTGTTCGACGTCACCGTGGAGTATCCCTGATGCACTGCCAAATCATCGATCAAGAAGGGCGAATCTGGTGTCCGCGCTGCCAGTGCGACTACCACTATTCGGCCGCGGCGCGGTCGGCCACCGAGGGCGATTTGTCGCGCGTGCGCCGCGAATGCCCGGGCATGGCTGTTCAGGCGCCAGAGCCGCCGTCGCTGGCGCGCCGCGGCGCCAACTTTGCGCGGGCGGCCGCCAGGCATTTGTGGTCCGGCGCCGTGAGCTGTAGCGAGGAGCAGATTGCAGCCCGGTTTGCAATTTGCCAGGCCTGCGCGCTGTTTCGTCCGGAGGGCGCCGACGGCTCGGCGGGCATTTGCACGCACGCGAGCTGCGGCTGCGCGATCAAGCGCCGACGTTCCCTGCGGAACAAAGCGGCCTGGGCCAGTCAGGATTGTCCGTTGGCAAAATGGCCGCGCGGCGACGACCCATACGAGGCTTTGCCGGCTGTCGGCAGTGTGCCATCCGGCGACCACGAGGGTGTGACAGACGGTTGACACTACCCGCGGCATTAAGATCGTGAGACGAGGACTCTTTGGTAGAGTAGGTCGACCACGCCGGTTAAGAAGTCTGCTTCGGGCGTCTCTAGCAGCAAGGCAACTTTTTGATGGACCCGACGTTTGCGGTTCATGGCCTCGGCCGCGCCGAGAGCGCCGTCGTAGGTCAGGGCGCCTCCGACGCCAAAGCGGCTGTACATTTCTTGGAATTCGGCGGCCGTCCAGTGCTCGAACAACTCGGGCCGTTCGTCGACCAACTGTTGCACGAGCGGATTGGTCTGCTCGTCGAACGTGCGATGGGTCAGGCTCGAAGCCGTTTGAAACAATTCGTCGGCGCCGACACCAAAGCCGGCTGCCAGGCGATGCAACGTGCGGGCATGGGGGCGCCCCTGGCCGCGCAAAATGGCTTTGACCGTTCGCTGGCTCAGCCCCGTGGCCTCGATCACCTCGCGAAAGGTCATTCCCGAGCGAGCCATCAAGCGGCGCACATTCGCTGCCAGGTCGAGCATGAACGAGCTCACTTCACGCGCTGCAGGGCTTCAAGATCGAGGTTGACAGGATAATGTACTAATGTATACTATCTGGCGGCTGGCGCGTCAACTTCTTCCGCGGCGGCAGCCGAGGGCGGGAGCACGCACCCCAGGGGCCGATCGGACGGCGAGCGAGCGGGCGGCGCGGAGACGATGATGAACAACTCGATCAGCAAACCCTCCCGCCGCTATCGACTGTGGATCGCGCGCATAGGCCAGGAGCGGCCGCGGCACTGGGGCGCAGCGCCCGCTCGGGCCACCGCGCTTCACCTGGTTGACGACGGCCTTTACTCGGCCGACGAGGCCGCTCTGTTTCTCGAAGGATTCAACGGCTGCGGCCAGCCGCTCGACGCCTCTTTATGGGCCGTGGCCGTTCCTGTCGAGGTTCGCTACGAAGGTGACGCGTGCTGCGGACAGATCATCCGCGGCTATTCGTTCGTGGATCCGACGACCACTTAAGCTTTGTCTTTCCAGGGGTTCGTCCAGTCGCCCCAGCGATCGAGATACGCCCGATAGGCCGGGCTGTCGGCGGCCCGCTTGAGCAGCCAGGTCTTGGTCTGTGCGATCAAGCCTTGCTCTTCGTCGAGCGTCAGCTTGCCAAACAGCACTCGAGTGCGCAGAAACACGAAGTACGTGTCGAGCAGGTCGCAGCGGCAATAGTCGTTGATCTCGGCCAGCTTGCCCTTGTAATAAAGGTCTTGCACCATGTGTCCCTGGACATCCATCTTGCCGGGCTTGCCCAGCAAATTGGCCGCCAGATTCAGGCCGCCGGTGAACCGCGAGGAGCCAAAGTTCGTGAGGATTTCCTGCAGGTCGAGGTGCGCCTCGAGGTTGTAACGGTTGCGGTACTGTTCGAAGCTCTTGGCGCCTATGTTGAACCAGCCGGGCAGGCTGATGCCGAAGCGGAACGCCGCCAGCTCCAGCAGCGGAACGTCGAACGTGCGGCCGTTGAAGCTGACCAGCGTGGGCCGGCGATACTTTTCCCAGCCGCGCCAGAAGTGCTCGGCAATCACGTGCGGACGAAACTGAGGTTCGTCGAGCACGGCGATCTCAATCAGTCGATAGTCGGCCGAGATTTTGCCGACAGCCACGGACACGGGCACTTGAAACGTGTAGGGAATGAAGTCGCTGTCGTACGCGTCGCGCAGCTCCTGGCGGTAACGTTCGATGGCGCCCACGCTCTCCAGGCCCTCGCCCGGGTAGCGAACTCGCGAAATCAAGTCGCCGTCGGCAACCGTTTCGACGTCAAAGGCCAGATAGGCAACATTGGCTTCGGCCATGGCAGCTCCTTCAAAAAAACAATCGATCGCGCGCTGCCAGCCTACCAAAACCGGCTGGAATTAGTGAAGATGGCCCCGTCGTCGAAATTGCGATACTTGCCCGTCTTGGAACGAGAGCACCCAGCGATGATCAACAGCGAGCGATTGCTTGAACGCTTCTTGCGCTATGTGCGCGTCGACACGACTGCCCGCGAGGGGCAATCGGTTTACCCGAGCTCGCCCGGACAACTCGAATTGGGACGCATGCTCAAGGACGAACTGCTTGCGCTGGGCCTGGCCGATGCCGTGCAGACCGACAAGGGGATCGTGCTGGCCACGATTCCCTCCACGGTCTCGCACCAGGCGCCCGTCGTGGCGCTCAACGCACACGTGGACACCTCGCCCGAGACCACCGGCGCGGGGGTCAAGCCGCAGGTGATTCGCAACTATGCCGGCGGCGACATCACGCTTCCGGGCAAGCCCGAGCTGAAGATTCGCGTGGCCGACAACCCCGAGCTTAACGCGTTGCACGGTGCGACGCTGGTGACCACCGACGGCACGACTCTGTTGGGCTCGGACGACAAGTCGGGCCTGGCCGTGATCATGGAACTGGCCGCTTACTTGCTCGAACACCCCGAGATTGCCCATGGGCCGGTGCGGATCTGTTTTACCTGCGATGAGGAGATTGGGCACGGCGTTGACCACGTCGACCTTGGGCGTCTGGGGGCCACGGTGTGCTACACGCTCGACGGTCAGGGGGCCAACGAGATCGACGTGGAGACTTTTTCGGCCGACGTGGCCGACATTACGGTGCACGGCGTGAACATTCATCCGGCGATTGCCAAGAATCGCATGGTCAACGCCTTGCGCGTGGCAGCCGACTTTCTCGCACGGTTGCCGCGGCAAGGGCATTCGCCCGAAACCACCAGCGGCCGCGAAGGTTTTCTGCATCCGTACCACATCGAGGGAGGAGTGGCGCAAGCGCGCCTCCGCGTGCTGCTGCGCGATTTCGATACCGCGCAATTGGCCGCGCGGGCAGAAGTGCTCCATCAGGCCGCGCGGGCAAGCGAACAGGAGTTTCCCGGCGCAAGAATCGAAATCCGCGTCGAGACGCAATATCGCAACATGGCTGACGGGTTGGTCCGCGAGCCGCGTGCCGTGGCCTATGCCCGGCAAGCCCTCGAGCGGCTGGGGCGCGAGCCGCGGCTGACGATCATTCGCGGCGGCACTGACGGCTCGCGGTTAACCGAGTTGGGGTTGCCGACGCCCAATCTCTCGACGGGCGAGCACAATTTCCATTCGCCGCTGGAATGGACCTGCCTGGAGGAAATGGTCGAAGCCGTCGAAATGCTGGTGGAACTGCTGGGGCTATGGGCGGCAGATAAGTCTTCCGCGGCCGAATGAACGGGCAATCTGGGGAGTTTTTGCCCGGCGGTTGTGGGCGGTTTAGCGGTTGTGAAAGGGTTCAATAAACTTCACACTCGCAGCGTGCCGACATAATCCGAACAGCGGCTGTGATGCCTACAACCCTCGTGTGCTGCCAGTGCTAGCACTTCGAGACATCCGCCGGCCGCCTGCAGCATGTGAGGTTTGCCGTGCCACGTCTTGCGATCGTAATTTCCGCGGTCGGCAGCATTGAGTCGTTGGAAGGCACGCTGGTGTCCGTTCTGGAAAACCGGCCTGCCGACTGCGAGATTCTGGTCGCGCTCAATCAGCCCTACGCGGACCCTTACGCCCTTCAAGGAGAAGTGCGTTTTCTGCCGGCCGATCGGCGGCACTCAGCCATTACTCGTATCCATCAGGCGCTGGCCGCGAGCAAAGCGCCCTTTGTGCATCTGCTGTCCAGCGGCTGCACCGCGACCGAGGGTTGGGCCGAAGAAGCGCTCGAGCGATTTGGCGATCGGCAAGTGGCCTCCGTGGCCCCACTCGTCGTCACGAGCGGCGAGGCCCAAACCATCTTCGCGGCCGGCGTCGGTTATCGCACCAGCGGCAAACGCGTGCTGGTCGGACAAGGCCAGGCCCAGTGGACCAGCGAATTGCAGTCGACCGTGGTCGGGCCAGCGCTGATGGCGGCGTTCTATCGCCGCGCGGCCATCGACTTCCTGGGCGGGTTCAGCGGGCAGCTTGGCTTGCGTCACGCCGACGTCGACCTGGCCATCGCCTTGCGGCACCTCGGCTTTACCACGGCGGTGGAACCGCACAGCCAGGTGTTGGCCGAGGCCACGGCCGACCCGGCCGAATCGGTCTTCGCGCAAGCATTGCACGACGAGCGGCTGTTTTGGCGCAACCTTCCGGTAGCGGGCAGTTGGAAAGCGATGGCGGCCCATGCCGCCTTGGTCGCCGGAGAAACTATTACCAGCTTTGGCCGGCCACGCATGATCAGCCAGCTGATCGCGCGCAGCTTGGGCTCCTGCCAGGTTGCGGGCCACCGCCGGCATCGCCGCGCGCTCGAAGAACTCAGCCGCCGAGCGATTCGGCCCAAAGCCGCGACCGCCGGGCAGGACCGCATGCGGATCGACCGGCCGCATAACCTGCCGGCACCCAGCGAAGCCAGTCCGCTGGGTGCGCCCGTGCGTTAGTCGGCAGCCCCGTTGGGCTCTTCGTCCGACAGCTTCTGCTTACCGGGATAGAACAGCTCGCGGGTCGCTCGGAACAGCTTCAGGTCTTCGCTGCCCGTGGCTTCCGCGTGGAACTTGGCGTCGAGCTGGGCAAGCAGCCCTTCGCCCTCGGGCCAGCGGACTTCCATCACGCGGCTGCACTCTTCCAACAGCTGGTAGACGCGCGCCCGGGTGACGCCCATCCGCTTGGCTTGCTGACGGACGCTCTGCGGCGGACCGCTGATGCCCAAGCGGCCTTCGCTCAGCTCGTGGATCGTTGGGCCGGCGTCGATGTTGATTTGATCGAGCAGGGGAATCGTCAGCCGCTCGCGAATCTCGTCCGCGCTGGGAATGCCGCTCTGAGCGAGCACTTCCTCGATCCAGCTTTCGATCGGCGCAATGAACTTCGGCACGATGCGCAGCGAAAGGTGCGGCTGGCTGCCGGCGCCCGAGAGCATTTCGTGCACGAGGTAAAAAACTTCGAGCACGACCCGCACGCGCTTTTCGCCGTGGGTTTTCAGCTGGCGGATTTCAGCCACCGTGTGGTTTACGTACTGGCCCAACGGCGTGTGCCAGATGACCGTGGGAAGCGC
>CAZPED010000040.1:0-12070 GCA_964585335.1 uncultured Planctomycetaceae bacterium
GGCTCCCAGCCAGGCGGCCGCCTGGTGGCTGGCTTGGGAACAAGCAGCCAAACTGGCGCGGCCCAAACGCCGCAGTGCTTAGCCGCCCACAAGCGCAAAGCTGATCAACCCCGCCCAGACACGCTTCTGGGCGGGGTTGCTTGTTTTTCGCCCCGGCGGGCCAGGCGCTATTCGACCCAGGCTCCCGACTTGGCGCTGGCGTAAACCGCCTCGATGACCCGCATGTTGGCCACCGCGTCCTCGATCGGTGTCGGTACGGGGCCATCTTCCAGCACGGCCCGCGAGAACAAGTCTCCCTGGATCGTGTACTGGTCGCAAACCTCGAGGGCGATCTCCTCGATCCGCTCGCCGCGCTGATGACGCATCGTGCAGGGGCGGTCGGGCGGGGCATTAAAGGGAATGTCGATCTCCACGCGCCCCTCGGTGCCGAAGATATTCACCCGCTGATAGGGCACCAGCTGCGTGCTGCACGTAAACGTCGAGCTGCCGGCCGAGCCAAAATCGAGCATGCCCGAGGCTAGCCGGTCGGTGCCAAACCGCGGGTCGAACTCGACCAGCCCCATCACGCGCTTGGGTTCGGCGGAAAAAATGAACCGCGACAGCGAAATACAGTAGCAGCCGATGTCGGGCAATCCGCCGCCGCCGATCTCGGCCTGGTTGCGAATGTTGTCGGGATCGGTGTTATGGTACGAGAAAAATGTCTGAATCGTCCGCAGTTGCCCGACGCCGCCAGCGGTGACGATCTGCCTGGCCCGCTGCCATTGTGGGTGATGGCGGTACATGAACGCTTCCATCACCTTGAGCCGGGGGTGCCGGCGCGCGGCGTCGACCAGTTGCTGGCCTTCGGCCGATGACAGACCGATCGGTTTCTCGCAGAGTACGTGCTTGCCGGCCTCGATGGCCGCCAGCGACAGCGGCACGTGCAAGTGGTTTGGCAACGGGTTGTAAATCGCGTCGACCTCAGGGTCAGCCAATAGTGCCTCGTACGACCCGTGGGCATGGGCGATCCCCAGCTTGCCGGCTGCCTGCCGCGCTCGCTCCAAATCGCGCGAGGCGATGGCCGTCACTTCGCAGTATTGCCCGCGCTGCATGGCCGGAATGACTTTATCGAGGCCGATCTTGGCCGTGCTCAGAATGCCCCAGCGTACTTTCTTCATGATTTCGTTCGATCGTGTTCGGGTTAGGAAGCGTTGCGCCAGGGCCGCTGGCTGGTTATTTCGTGTCGAACGTGCGGCGATGCCCCTTGGCGGGAATTTGCATCGTGTAGTGTTTGGCGTCGGCGTCGACCGACAATTTGATGAAATTCGCCTTGCACTCCTTGTCGTCGTTGGCGATGTACTCGGCCTCGGTATTGGGCGAACCATCGCCGCGCAGGTTGCGGTGTACCTGGTAGATCGCCTCGACCGACGGCGTGGCCTTGAGCGTCAAAAACGTTTGCGGCTCGCAGCCCTTGGTGACTCCGTTGTTGAACACGGCCACGGTCGGCCGCAGCGCCCGAATGACCAGCGGGTGATTGCTGACGTCCATGCCGTGATGCGTGGTTTGGTACACGTCGACCTGGCCAATCCGGTTGGTCGGGCAGACGAGCTCTTTTTCGATGTTCCAGGTCAAGTCGCCGGCGTCGAAGAACTGGAAGTCGCCAAACGAAACGAGCGAGACCACGCTGTTGGCGTTGTCGGTGTTGTCGACCGGCCGCACCGCCGCTTCGGCGCAGCCGGGCGTCGGCTCGGCGCCGGGAGGAGCCGGCGCAAACTTTTGCCGCGCCGCCAGGCAGCGAATTGTAAACGCCGGACGGCCACCGGCGGCCGGTTCGTCGACGAGCACGTCGCCCGGCGCAACCACCGACCGCTTCTCGACCTTCAGGTCCCAGTAGGCCGGGTCGGGGCGGTCGACTAGGCCTTCGAACTGGCCGTTGTCGTGCAGGTGCTTGATCGGCAGGGCGGCCAGTATCGTTGCCGCGCCGCCAAAATGGTCGACGTGATAATGAGGGACGATCAAATGGTCGAGCTGCCGTAACCCTGCCTCGCGGGTCGCTACTTGAACCACGCGGTCGGCGTCGCGGTGGCCCGGATAGCCGGTGTCGACCAGCAGCGACTGGCCCTGCGGCGAGACGACGAGCGTGGCGGCGCCCCCTTCGACGTCGATCCAATAGATGTCGAGTTGCCCGTCCGTGCGGCCCGCCAGGCATGTTTGCGCGACACCCAGGCCCAGCAGGGCGACTACGAGCAGAAAACAGCATCGACGCATTGGCGAAGACTCCCCCAAAAATGCAATCGCAGGGCTTGGTTTTTGCGGCCGGTCCAAAGCGATGTTGCACCGACTGGCGGCCCGGTTTAACGTACAAGTTAGTTGTCTGCGGCAGGTTGGGCAAACCCCTTCGTTTGGGCGCGTGCCCGCTGGCGGCCGGCATTTCCCGCCGAAATCCCTCCACGCTTTAACTTTGTTGGCCGCTTGGCGGCCGGCGCGTCGATGACTTGCCTGAGGGCGACCTGCCGGATCTCGGCCAATCTCTTGGCGGTGATCGCAGGCGAGTTGCCAGCCTGGTGGGCAAAAAACACACGAAGGTCTGAATCCTGGCAGGAAAGTTGCTGGTACTGCTTAACGTAGGAAGACCCTTTTTCCATCGGAGAGCGATCAAGATGCGTAGCGTGCTTCGACCTGCCGCCCTGGCGGTGTGCTTGCTAGCGGCGTGCGGCCGTGACGGAATTGCGGAAACGAGCTCGCCCGCGTCGACTCCGATTGGCAAAAAAATCGAATCGTTCGAGCTGAAGGACTTCGGCGGCAAGAGCTACACGCTGGCCGACCTGCAGGACAAAACGGCCGTCGTTGCCGTCTTTCTAGGAACCGAGTGCCCGCTGGCTACGCTTTACGCGCCGCGGTTGACGCAGCTGGCCGTGCGATTTGCCGCCCAGGGCGTGGCCTTCGTGGGCATCAACTCGAACCAGCAGGACTCGCTGTCCGAGCTGGCCGCGTATGCGAAAACGCACGGCATCAACTTTCCGCTGCTCAAGGACGTGGGCAACGTGGTGGCCGACCAGTTCGGCGCCGTGCGCACTCCCGAAGTGTTCTTGCTCGATAAGGATCGCGTCGTCCGCTACTGGGGTCGCATTGACGATCAATACGTCGTCGGTCGGCAGCGTCAGGCCGCCACGCGCGAAGACCTGGTCACCGCCATCAACGAACTGCTGGCCGGCAAGCCCGTCAGCCAGCCGGTCACCGAGGCTCCCGGCTGCCGCATCGGCCGGGTGCACAAGGCCCAGGCCGACGCCCAAATCACCTTCACCAAGCACATCGCACCGCTGCTCAATGCCCGCTGCGTGCAGTGCCATCGCGCCGGCGAGATCGCGCCCTTTTCGCTGACCAGTTATCATGACGTGGCCGGCTGGGCCGAAACGATTGCCGAAGTGGTCGACGAAAACCGCATGCCCCCCTGGCACGCCAACCCCGAGATCGGGCATTTCAGCAACGATGCCCGGCTGTCGGACGCCGAAAAGCAGTTGATCCATCAGTGGGTTGCCGCGGGCACGCCCGAGGGCGATGCCAAGGACCTGCCGGCGCCCCCAAAATTCGTCGAGGGCTGGCAGCTCCCGCGCGTCGATCAGGTCGTGGCCATGTCGGAAAAGCCCTTCCACATTCCGGCCGAGGGCACGGTTAACTACAAGTACTACGTCGTCGATCCCGGCTTCACCGAAGACAAGTGGATTCAGGGCGCCGAGGCCCGCGCGGGCAATCGGGCCGTGGTGCACCACATCATCGTGTTCGTGCATCCGCCCGGAGGTAACAAAGGTCCCGAGAGCATTGCTCGCGGCTTCTTGACGGCCACCGCGCCGGGCGCCGATCCGCTGCTGCTCCCCCAGGGGCGGGCCAAGCTGATTCCGGCGGGCAGCAAGATCGTCTTCCAGATGCACTACACGACCAACGGCTCGGCCCAGGACGACCTGAGCAGCCTCGGGCTGATGTTCGCTGACCCGGCCACGGTCGAGAAGCAAGTCAGCACCGTCTCGGTCGACACCAATCTGATTCTGATTCCGCCGATGGCCCCCAACTACAAGCTGGAAGCCTGGCACACGTTCCGCCGCGACACGCAAGTCCTGACGTTCTTCCCCCACATGCACGTCCGCGGCAAGGCGTTCCGCTACATCGCCTACTATCCCGATGGCACCGAAGAGGTGCTGCTCGACGTGCCCAAGTACGACTTCAACTGGCAGCTCACCTACGAGCTGGCCGAGCCGAAGCTGCTGCCCAAGGGCACCAAGATGCGCTGCGTGGCGCACTACGACAACTCGCCCGATAACCTGGCCAATCCCAATCCGAAGCGGATTGTTCACTGGGGCGAGCAAACCTGGGACGAGATGCTGATGGGCTTCATGGAAACCGTCGAACTCGACGAAAACGAACTGCCCGCCGGCAAGAAGGTTAAGCCCGTCGCCAGCGACAAGGCCGCCCAGGACGACCGGCAGGCGGCCCGTGCCACCAGCTCGGCCAAGTAGCACCGTCCACGCGGGCGGGTTGTCATTCGGACTTGCGGCTGGCTGGCCCTCTCGGCCCCGGCCGGGTCGCTAGGTCCAGCGGAACAGCCGCAGCGCCAATACGAAGGTCAGCACCGACCAGGCCAGGAGCAAGGCAATCTGCGGCCATAGGCTCGGCAGCGCGGCGCCCTCCTGCATCACGGCCCGCAGCGCTTCGTTGAGCGCCGTCAGCGGTAGCAGCTTGATCAGCGGTTGCACGGCCTGGGGAAAGCGCTCGGACGAAAAGAAGATGCCCGAGAGCATCCACATCGGCAGCATCACCAGGTTCATCAGCCCCGAGACGGCCTCGAGCGTTTTGGCCCGGCTGGCGACCAGCAGGCCCAGCCCCGCGAAGGTCACGGCCCCCAACAGCACCAGCACGACCACGTCGAGCAGGCTGCCGTAAACCAACACGCCAAAGGCCAGCCTTGAGAACACGAGCAGCACGAGCACTTCAGGGAGCATGAACAACAACCGGCTGAGCATGATGCCTGCCAGGAAGTCGCGCTTCCGCATCGGCGTGGCCAGAAAGCGCTTCAGCAGCTTGCGAATGCGCATGTCGACCGTCACGAAGCCCACGCCCCAGAGCCCGTCGCCCATCAGGCTCATACCCAGCAGGCCCGGTACCAGAAAATCGATATACCGTCCGCCCGGCTCGTCAAACACCGCTTCGCTCGTGGGCACGACGTCCTGCCGCCCGGCGGCGCGCTGCAGCGCATCGTCGACGGCATTGCGCGCCAGCACGCTGTCGGGTCGCGAAGGATCATACAAGTAATCGTATTCGGTCGCCGGCGATTCCTTGGCCGCAACCACGATGGCGGTCCGGCCGTTGCGCAGTTCGATCCGCGCGCGCTCGGCCGTTACGATATTGGCCTCGAACCGTTGCGACTTGGCCAAGGCCTCGGCGATCGACTGAGCCGCTGGCCCTTGTTCGATGCCAACGTTGATCTTCTCGACCGGCTGGTTGCGAAAGGCGATGCCCAGGCCCACGACCATCAGGATGGGGAAGCCATAGACCCAAAACAGCGCCTCGGGCTCGCGATAGAACTCGCGCAGCCGGGCCAGCACGATTTGTCCCAGTGGATGATAACGCGGGGCAGGGGGCGTGGAGCTGACTTTCATGGCGCCGATGCCTGGTCCTCTTCGTCCTGCAAGTGTCGTCCGGCCAGCTTGACGAACACGTCTTCGAGACTGGCGTGCCGCGTCGTCAGGCTGGTCAATTCCAAGTGCGCTTCGTCGAGCGCCGCCAGCAGCGCCGGCAGCACCACGTGCGGCTGCGTGACCGACAGGCTCAAGTGATGATTCTCTTGCCGCACCTGGCTCACCGCGGGCAATTGCTCCAGGCGCCCGGCGGCCAGCAGCTGCTCGGCGCCGTCGCCTTCGAGCGAGAACTCGATGATGTGCTCGCCCCCCAGGCTGGCAATCAACTCGTGCGGAGATCCCAAGGCAATTACGCGTCCGTGATCGACGATGGCCACGCGGTCGCACAGCCGTTCGGCTTCGTCCATGTAGTGCGTGGTGAGCAGCACGGTGCGGCCGGCCGCCTTGATCTCGCGAATGATGTCCCACAGCTGACGGCGCGATTGCGGGTCGAGCCCCGTCGTCGGTTCGTCGAGAAACAGCAGCTCCGGATCGCCCACCACGGCGCAAGCCACGGCCAAACGCTGTTTCTGTCCGCCCGAGAGCTTGCCGACCATGGCGTTGGCCTTCTCTTCGAGCGAGACCTTGGCCAGCGCCTCGGCCGGCGCGCACCCCTGGCGGTAGAAGCTGCGAAACAGCGTGACCGTTTCCAGCACGGTCAGCTTTTCGCTGAGCCGGGTTTCCTGGAGCGAGATGCCGATTTTCTGGCGGATGGCGTCATCGGCCTGTCCCCAACGCAGCCCCAGCACCTCGACGTCGCCCGAGGTAGGTTCGAGCAATCCTTCGAGAATCTCGATGGTCGTGGTCTTGCCAGCGCCGTTGGGTCCCAGCAGACCAAAGCATTCGCCTTGCTGAACTTCCAGCTGCAGCCCGCGCACGGCGTCGACCGGTGGCCGGCCCTCGTACCGCTTGACCAGGTCGGTGCAGCGAATTGCCAGCGGCATGAAAACCTGTGGGGGCTCGAACTCGACTAAGCAGCTCGCACCGCGCGCCGCGACGGGGTGTGTCCGGCTGCGAGCCGGCAGGCCGGATTCTACCCTGCTGGCCGTCGTCGGTCGAGCCGCCGCTGGTCGCCAGGAGCTGCCGCTCGCGTTAAGATACGCTCCACGGCCAAAGGTTCGCGCTCCTTCGAGAAGCTACATGTTGCGTCGCCATCTCTCGCTGTTCTCGCTGGCCGCCGTGCTGGCCTTGCTGGCCGGCGTGCTGCTGGTTGCCCGTGGCATCGACATTTCACCTGCCGCCGCGGACCCGTCCGGTCAGACGCCTGCCTGGCCCGCGGAGCTTACCGCCTGGCGGCCCGATGCGGCCAATCCGCTGTTTACCGGCGCGGGCCCCGGCCACTGGGACGCGAAAATCCGCGAGCGCGGCTGGATCTTGCGCGAGGCCGACGGCTACCACCTCTGGTACACCGGCTACGACGGCACGAAGGAAGGTATCAAGCGACTCGGTTACGCCACCTCGCCCGATGGCGTGCACTGGCAGCGCTGGCCCGGCAATCCGCTGCTGGCCGACGACTGGGTCGAAGACGTCATGATCGTCAAGCACGCAGGCGTCTATTACATGTTCGCCGAGGGGCGCGACGACCAGGCCCAACTACTCACCTCGACCGACCGGGTGCATTGGCAACTGGCCGGACGGCTTGACGTGCGGCGCGTCGATGGCCAGCCCATCGCGCCCGGTCCGTTTGGCACGCCGGTCGCCTGGTTCGAGCGCGGCGTGTGGTACTTATTCTACGAGCGAATGGACCAAGGCATCTGGCTGGCCACGTCGCGCGACCTGAAAGTGTGGACCAACGTGCAAGACGAGCCGGTGTTCACGCTCGGGCCCGAGCCCTACGACAGCGTCATGATCGCCTTCGATCAGATCGTGAAGCGCGACGGCTGGTTCTACGCGCTCTACCATGCGACGGGGGACAAGCAGACGCCTCGCGTTTGGAGCACCGACCTGGCCCGCTCGCGCGACCTGGTGCACTGGCACAAGTATCCCGGCAACCCGATACTCAATGACAAATCGAGTCCGCAGTGGGTTTTCGACGGCCGCCGGCTGCGGCTTTACACGATGCACGACCGGGTCGACTTGTTTCTGCCACCCGGTCCCTAAGCGGGCAACGCTTTCTCGGGAGCGAAAAAACACGCCCCGGCCCCGCGCTGACGACGTGCGTCGAGGCGCGGGGCCGAGGCAGCAGGGCCGAGGTCAGGCAGGTGGAATCTTGCGGCGCCGCCTGCCGGCAATCGCTACTGTACTTCGACGCTCTCCACCGGTTCGCCACCTTTGCGAGTGACCATGCGGGCAAACACCCGAATGTCGATCGACTCGTTGACGAAGTGTACCGAGCCGTCGCCGAACAGAATGTTGGCGCCGCCGGGATGGAAGGCGAACGTCTCGGCCGTCGAGTACGTGTTGTAGAACGGCAGCGGCACGCTGCTCATCGAGGGCTTGGCGTTGCCGGCCAGGTTGTACAAATCCTCGCCGTTCGAGCAGTTGACGGCGCAAGGGCCGGGGTAAGTCAGGCCGTCGTTCGACGAGCCGTCGAGGCCGTAGTCGCTGGCCGGACGGCACCAGCCGCCGCCGTTGACGCGGTGCGTGTCGAGGTCGTCGCTGATTTTGCCGGTCTTGCGGTAGACGTACGGGCGGCCGGCCGACTCGGCCAGCATGATCGTGTGCGACGTGCCATCGGTCACGTGACGCAGTGTGCACACCGTGTTGCGCAGCAGCATGCCGGTCAGGTCGCCGACGTTGTCGACGATCGGCGGCGAGATGTTCACCAGCCGCTGTTCAACCTGCACGATCGGCGAGTAATCGGTCGGGGCCGCGCACTGGCTGGCGGGCCAACTGCTAAAGCCAGCGGTCCAGTACTGCAAGTCGCCGTCCAGTCGGCCTTCTTCAGGCGTCGAGGGGCACTCGAACACCGGCAACCGCGTGCCCACCAGCTTGAAATTGGCAATCGACTTCGGCATCACCGCCGTCGACTTGTCCCAGTTCTGGGTGAAGTCGTACTGGTCGTAGACGTTCTGTTCTTCAAAGTAGGGCAGCATCAGCGTCGACCAGGCGTAGCGAGGGGCGTTGGTCACGCCGGCCGGCCGGTTGCTGGTGGGCAGCTTCTTGTGCGCGTCGTGAAAATTGAGCGCCGCGATGCCCAGGTTCTTCAGGTTGTTGAAGCACGACGTGCGCCGGGCCGACTCGCGCGCCGCCTGGATGGCGGGCAGCAATAGCGCCACCAGCACGCCGATGATCGCGATCACGACCAGCAGCTCGACGAGTGTAAAGCCCGGTCGCGGGCGGCACTTGTGATTGGTGATAGTCATTTTCCAGCTCCTTGTTTCAATCGGGTCAAATTGATTTAGCTTAGTCAGTTGCCTGACGTCGATTAACGAATGATCTTGAGCGGCACCGTGTTGCTGCCTTCCGCCACGCGCACTTGCAGCTTGGTGGTTTTCGGACTGCCGTACGGCTGAGGAATTACGTTCGGTCCGGCCACCAGTTCCCCGTCCTTGAGCACGGGGGCTCGCAGCTCGACGGTCACGGCGTACTCGCCGGCCGGCGCCCCGTCCTGTCCGTTAAACGTGCTCAACGCGTAGTTGCCCTGGCTGTCGGTGTAGGCCCGCGGCGCGGGAAACTGCCCGTCGGCAGCCTTGGCGTGAAACACGACGGCGGCGCCGACGGCCGGCTTGCCGTTGAACGTGACCTGCCCGGTGACCGGATGCACCGGCACGGGGGGCGCGGCGCTCTGCTGCGAGCAACCGCTCACCAGCACCAGCATCAGCAGTGCAACGCCGGCGGCGGCCGTCTGTCGCAACCTCACGGGATCGCGAAGCGTAGCGGGCGTCACGACGCTCACTTCGTCGATCACGTGGTTGTCGCCGGCCAGCCGCCGGGCGCTGTGCTGCGAAAGTTGCTTGGCGTAAAACGACGTCACTTCGCCTCGGAGGACGACCTGGCCCTGGCTGGCCTGCACTGTCACGTTGCGCAGCGACGGCACGTGGTGCCGCCGCAACGACGTGACGATCTGCTGTTCCAATTCCCGGTCGCCGAAATTCGGCCTGTGGTTCGATTCGAGTCGCATAAGTTCGCTCCCAATGTGTTGTGTTCGATGTACGCGTGGCGGTAGGCTGCGATGAAAACCGGGTTTGACCCCGGGGAGGTCGCTCGCGGACGGCCAACCCTCGCCGGGCTCGGCTGAGCCTGACTTGGTCGAGCCGCGCAGAAACGCGGTAGCGCGAGCGACCGGGCCGTGGGGCGGTTAGGCGCCCTGGCCGGGACAACAACACGCGCCGCCGTGGCGGGTGGGAGCTAGCGGTCGAACAAACGCCCGGCTTGTTTCGACGCGTCTGGCGGCGACCGTCGCGCCGCTAGCAGCTCTGGGCAAGCACTGCAACCAAAAGATACGAGGCATAGCGTGACTCCCTGCAAGTCGTCGCTCGCCTCTGGTGGTTCCAGTCAGCGATGCCATGAAGAATGCGGTTATTTGAATGCCGGCCTCCCGAGGTTTTCGGGTCAGCCGCTGCCGCCGCTTGTTACCTTATCGGTTGAAGCGGTTGGGCAATTCCAACTCCAATCACACGGTCAATCGTGCTAGCGTTCGCCGCGGCGGAACCGTTTCCGCTCGATGCGCTCCACCTGCACGATGACCCCGTCTTGCACGATCACCGACACTTCGCCGAATTGCAGCCCCACGAGCGCTTGACGAATGTGGTCAATCGCCGTGTCAAGCTGGCGCGGGTCGCGCGTCGACGAATGCGGCACTTCCGTCGCAGTACGTTCTGACATCGCCTCGCTCCCTTCTCGCGCCGCCGCCTGCGCGTCTAGATCACATACTCGGGCACAAACACGTGCACTTTGCGCGGCGACACGTACACCGTGTCGCCGGCCTTCAACGCCAACTCGCCATATCGCTCGGGACTGATTTCGACGTTCAGCCCCAGCCCAAAGTCAGTCGCTTGCAACGCAACCTTGGCCACCGAGCCTGCCGGGTTGATCCGCTCCACGCGGGCCTTCAGGCTCGCACTGCCATTGGGCGCGTGTTCGATGTCGAGCTCGTGCGGACGCACGTATAGCGTCGCCGCCCGGGCTTCCTCGTGCGGGTAGTCGGGGCAGTCCACTTCGAGCGAACCCAGCAGGGCTCGCCCGTTCTGCACCCGGCCGTGAAACACGTTCACGTTACCCAAAAAGTCCATCACGAAAGGATTTGCCGGCCGTTCGAACACTTCGTTCGGCGCGCCGGCCTGTTCGACGTGACCGTGATTCATCACCACCACCTGGTCGGCCACTTCGAAGGCCTCCTCCTGGTCGTGCGTGACGAACACGCTCGTCATGTGAATTTCTTCGTGCAGCCGCCGCAGCCAGCTGCGCAGCTCTTGACGCACCTTGGCGTCGAGCGCGCCAAACGGCTCGTCGAGCAGCAACACCCGCGGCTGGATCGCCAGCGCCCGCGCCAGGGCCACCCGCTGCCGCTGCCCGCCCGAAAGTTGCGACGGGTAGCGGCGCTCCAGCCCCTCGAGCCGCACCAGGTTCAACAGCTCGCGCACCCGGTCCGCGATCAGCTTTTTCGGCTGCTTGCGCACCCGCAGGCCGAACGCCACGTTCTCGAACACGTTCATGTGTCGAAACAGGGCATAGTGCTGAAACACGAAACCCACGTTGCGCTCGCGGGCATTCTGCCGTGTCACGTCCTCGTCGTGGCACAGCACCGAACCATCGTCGGGCACTTCCAAGCCGGCAATGATCCGCAGCAGCGTGGTTTTGCCCGAGCCCGAGGGGCCCAGCAGCGCCAGCAGCGAACCGTCCTTAACTTCCAGGCTGACGTTGTCGAGCGCCTGGAAGTTGCCGAACCGCTTGCTGATATTCTTGACGGAAATGCTCACGACGCTTCTCCCTGTGCAGGGGCGACCGCGGCTGCCTCGGCCAGTTCTCGACGCGTCTTCCGTTCCAGCCCCACCTTGATTACCAGGGTCACCAGCGCCAGCGACGTCAGCAGCGAAGCGACCGCAAACGACCCCGGGTTGTTGTATTCTTGAAACAGCTTTTCCACTCGCAGCGGCATCGTGTCGGTGCGCCCCGTCATGTGACCCGAGACCACGTACACGGCGCCAAACTCGCCCATGGCCCGGGCATTGCACAAAATCACGCCATACAGCAGGCCCCACTTGATGTTCGGCAGTGTGACCCGCCAGAACATTTGCCAGGGGCTGGCGCCCAGGCTCACCGCGGCCACCTCCTCGTCGGAGCCGATGGCTTCCATCACCGGAATCAGCTCGCGGGCCACAAAGGGCAACGTGACGAACGTCGTGGCCAGAATCAGCCCCGGCGTGGCAAAGATGATCTTGATGTCGAGCTCTTGCAGCCAGGGGCCCAGGTAACCCTGTCGGCCAAACAGCAGCACCAGCATCAGGCCGGCCACGACCGGCGAAACCGAAAACGGCAAA
>CAZPED010000041.1:0-12006 GCA_964585335.1 uncultured Planctomycetaceae bacterium
AGATGAATGACTAGCCACAACTGGCCGTCGAGCCCAATGGCAATGCGTTTGCCCACGCGCGCCAAACGCTCGACGCGTCGCCCAAAGGCAGCCTCGAGCGGCGGGTCGAACGTTCGCAGCAAGAACGGGCTGTTGATGCGCACCTGCCGGACCACCTGGCCCACGATGCGCTGCTGGAGCGCTTCGAGGTACAGGGCAACATCGGGCAGCTCGGGCATGTCAAAGTCCGCCGGGGGCGGCCCAACTAGCGGGCGCCTTGCAGCGCGCTGGCCGGCTCCTCGCCCGGGTGATACACCTGGCGCGCCCCGGCCACCACGTCATCCCAGTAGATTGGGTTGCTCTTGAGCTCCTTCTTCGAAAGCAGCTCGGCCTGGTCGAAGAAGTGCGGGTTCTTGGGGTTGCCGCTGGCGCCATATTGCAACAGCGACTTGCTGCGCACCTTGTCGCCGAACTCGACGATCGACATGTAGCTGTTGCCCACGACGGCGTAGTGTTTCTTCATCAGCTTGATGGGCGGCAGATTGATCGACGGAGTGAAGTACATGGTGAACACGACGCCCGGTGGCCCCGGCATGCCGGGGCTGGGCAGACTGGGCAGCGTGTCGCTGAAGGGAATCAGGTAGAAGTCGGACACGTTAGCATGCCGCTGCAGCCGGTTGACGTCGCCGTAGGGCACCTTCCAGTTGCCAAACAGGTTTTGCAGCTTCGTGGCCGCGGTAATCAGGGCCTTGAACTGCTCGGGCACGTTGCCCACGAACTGCGCCTTGAGCGTCTCGGCCGGATAGCCAAAGCCGTACAGCTCCTCGTACCAGGCGATGCACAGCGTGGCCTGGGTCGAGGCGATCGAGCCCTTATAGTCCCAATCGAGCAGGTGCGTCAGGTAGGGCTCCACGCGCGCGGCCAGGTCGGCGTTCGATTCTTTCAGTCGCTCCAGCTCCAGCCGATAGCGGGGCAGCTCGCTAAGGGCCCAGTAGATCGTGGTGTCGAACGACAGCTCCTGCCAGCGCTCAAAGGTCACGTCCTTGGCGTCGCGGAGCAAGAGGCGCGAGATCTTGGCCCGGCGCTTGTCGTCGTGCCGGTCCTCGACCATGTAATCGGGGTAATCGCCGATGGCCGGGCCGGCGTCGTCGGTCGTGGTGTAAGGCGTGGAGTTGCAGTTCTGCACGTAGCCCGACGACGGGTTAAGCAATTGCGGCAGATCGTCGATCGTGTGAATCCCCTTCCACTCGGTGCGCGGGTCGGCGCCATCGACCGGCTTGGTCCAATCGAACTGCGGGTCGCGCTTCGGCACGATGCCGTTGTACAAGTAGAAAATATTGCCGTGCACGTCGGCATAAATCGTGTTGAACAGCGGCAGTTCGAGCATGCCCATCGCCTCGCGGAACTCCTTGAAGTTCTTGGCGCGGATCATTTTCATGCTCTGCCGCGACAGCACGGCGTCGTAGAACTTGCCGATGGCCGCCGAGACATACTCCTTGTCGTTCAGCTTCTTGACAATCGGTCCGTGGTGCGTCTTGCGAAACGTGCAGTCGACCGTGTCGAAGCTGCTGCCTCGCTTGACCTTGATCGTGTCTTTCCACTCCACGGCTTTGCGGTAGCCGCCGTCGTAGCGGTAGTTGAGCGGTTCGTTGGGGTCGTCGAACGTCTCGCGCCACGAACTGCCCACGTTCGGTTCGTTGGTGGTCATGCCCCAGCCGCAGTATTCGTTGTGGCCGAGCACGGGAAGCGGCGTGCCGAAGAACGAGGCGCCCGTGAAATTCCAGCCCTCGCCGCTGCGCAGGTGAGCTTCGTAAAACTGCCCGAAGCCGTAGTACGGCTGGTGCGGATTGATCAGCAGCATGGCCTTGCCGCTGCGCGTTTTGCTGCCCGAAATCGCCCAGGCGTTGCTGCCGGTCGCCTCGCGGACTTCTTCCTCGAGCTTGCGGCGCGGATAGTCGTTGGGCACTTCGCCGGTCGAGACGTGCGTGTGGCTGCCAACCAGTTCGAGCATGGCGGCGCGGGCAAAAGCCAACAAATACCAGGGTTCAATCTTCGTCAGCAATCGCGGCTTTACCTGCGGGTGCGTTTCCAGGTAGTAGTTGATGCCGGCGACAAAGGCCGTGCCAGCGCGGCGCGGCTCGGGCTCCAACTGGTCGAAATCTGCCTTGGAGCGCTGGGGCACTTCGAAGGCCCGGTTGCGCATGTCCTTGGACAAGAACTGTTTGCCGTACAGTTCCGAGTAGCGGCCCAGGCCCATTACGTAGGAGTCTTCCAACTGCCAGAAGTAATCTTCGGCCTGGCAGTAGCCGAAGCCGAACACCGTGGCCTCGTCGTTTTGGCCGTCGATGTGCGGCATGCCGTAGGCGTCGCGATAGATCGTGACCTGGCGTGCCAATTGGCGCGGATCGAGCGAGCTGGCCGAGGAGTCATCGGCCGCCGCGGCCGCGCCCGTCAAAAAGCAAGTGGCAAGTCCCCAAGCCAAACAACAACGATGCCAGGCGGTGCGTGACATTGAACGTATCTCTCGCGGAAGAATGCACCACGAGACCCTGACTCGCGGTGCCGAATTGCATCTCGATGCCCCCAGACCGGCGCGACGCGCCGCAGATGCTGTGGAATCGGCCTGACAGAGACAATAACCCGGGCACCGCAAGCCCGCAACCGGCTGGCGGCCCCATTGAGGCCGACCAGCGAGCCGAGCCGCTTGCCGTGCGAAACCGCGCAAGCCCGCCGCCTTGTGTGACCGGTGGCGGCGGGCTCAAAAACCAAGCTGACAGCTCAGGGATCGTTGGGATTCAGCGCTTTGAACACCAATCCGGCGGCGACGGCCGCGGCCGCCTCGGCCACCAGGTAAATCCACAGGTTTTCCCACGGCGAAATGCCCAGCACCGAGATGCCGACCGCCACGGCCGGATTGAACGCGCCGCCGGAGATGTCGCCCACGGCAAAGGCCCCCGTTAGCACCGTGAAACCGATCGCCAGGCCGTAAAACGAGTTATTGGCGTTGGCCTTGGCCGTGGCCACGTTGAGCACGACGTACACGAGTGCAAACGTAAACAGGAACTCGGCCACCAGCGCCGGGCCCACTTCCGGCGCCAGCGGCTTGATCTCGGCCCCCTTGCGCAGGTAGCCCACGGCGGCCGCGGCCAGCGCCGCGCCGATAATCTGCGCACCCCAATAGGGGATCGCATCCTTCATATCACAGCGCCCGCGAATCACGGCGCCCAGCGTGACCGCCGGATTGTAGTGCGCGCCCGAGATGTGGCCGCCGGCAAACACCATCACCATCAGCGCCGAACCGATTGCCAATGGCGGAATGATGCCGGCACCGCCAAGCACGGTGCAGCCAATCGTCAGCACGAGAAAGAACGTTCCGATCAACTCCGTGACGTACTTATTCATCAATGAAACTCCCGACTGAATGAGACTACAGTTTCGGGCACGCGCGCACCGCATTCGGCCTGACCGACCAAGACAAGATTCGCCAAGCACCAGCCGGCAGCTCGGGGAGAACACCGAGACCGCCTGGCGCCGAGCGTCACTCTAGCATTTCCCGCGCTTTAGACAAGCAGCCCACTGCACGACCGCGCGGCCGGTCGCTAAGGAGCCGCCGCGCCGCTCAGCCGGGCGCCCAGCATGGCCCGCAGGTCGGACAGATCGTAATGTCGCAGCGCGCCAGGAACGACGTGGCCGATAAGCTGACCGGCCAACGGCTGCGCCACGGCGCCCTCGGCCCAGGAGTCGAGACCATCCATCAGCGCCAGGCGATGAAAGCCGGGTTCGATCGCGGCGGCGTGTAGCGCCGGCGTCGCCGCCCCCTCGCTGGCCACGAGCTCGATGGCCGCGGGATCGACGCGCTCGTCGGCCAGCAGCGCCAGCCGCGCGGCCAGCAGGTCCTCGACACGCTGGGCAACTAGCGGGCGGCCAATGTGCATGGCTACCATCGCGGTGCGGAACTCGCGATTGCCGTACTCCCCGCCCCGCTTTTCGTCGGCCGTTTCGCCATAGCCGCGCAGGTCGACCGCCAGGACGATTTTTCCGGCTTGCACGGCCTGATCCAGCAGGCCGCCTTTTTCGGCCGCCTGCTGCTTGCCGCGCCCCGCGGCAACAATAACGGCCGCGCGACGCTTCGCCGTCGTCGTGCCGGCAGGAACCGCCAGTAGCGCCGGCAGCGGTATGCCTTCCGCCGGTTCAAGCGCCAGCTTTTCGATCGTGTAGCCGTCGCGCTCCAGTTGTCCCATGCGCCGAACGGTGGGCGCCGGGGCCGATTCGGCCGGCAGTTGCAGCACCTGGCGAACCGTGGCCCGGCGCGCCGCGTCGCCCATGGCCTGCCAGGTCGCTTTTCGCGCCGTGGCCAGTTCGGCCGCGCGCTGGCGGTTGAAGTCGACCACGGTTTGTTCGTCGGCAAATTCGCGTACGACCTGGCCGCTGGCGGTCACCTGCAAGTCGGCGTCGGCCTGCAACTTGAGCGGCGGTTCGGCCACCGGCCGGTCGTCCTCGGACAACCAGCGCCGCAGCCAGCGCACCGCGGCCTCGCGGCGCGGCTGACTGAAGCCGTGCTTGTCGTCATACGTAAACAACCCGGTGCGCTCGGCGTATCCCAGCCGCGTGAAGACCGCCGCCGCTTCGTCAGCGGCCTGGCGCGTGCCTTGAATGTCGAAAAAGTCCTGCTCGGCGGCCAGAATCAACGTCGGCTTGGGGGCTCGCATCGTCAGAAAGTCGGTATGATCGATCCCATAAGCACCCTGATTGGGAAAGTGCTGCTCGCAGTCCTGCGGTCCGATTGTGGTGAACAAACGCGGGATGGTCGTGATGAAGCAACTGGGCGCGGCCACGGCAATCCGCTCGTCAACGGCCATCAGCCAGGTGGTCAGCGTGCCGCCCCCCGAGTTGCCCGTGCAGCCCAGCCGCTCGGGATCGACCTCGGGCCGGCTGGCCAGGTAGTCCATGCTCCGCAGTCCATCCCAAACGCGGTAGTTGGCCGTGTTGCGGCCCACGAGCAGCGCTCCCAGCCCAATGAGCGTATGCTCCGTGGTGCCATGCCGGGTGGTATCGGGCAACTGATTGCGTTCGCCCTGGCCAATCGGATCGTAAATCAGCGCCGCGCAGCCGCGCAGGGCCAACAAGATGCACACGCTCTGATAGGGAGCGTTGGCCTTGCCGTTATCGCTGTGACCGCACGGCACGATCACACCCGGCACGGGTCGCGACACGTCGGCCGGCAAATACAAGTTGGCCGTCACATGGTGCCGCGGCCGGCTTTCGTAAATGACTCGCTCGATGCGATACCCGTCGCACTGGATCGTGCCGACGGTTCGCGCCCGCAACGGCGTGCGCTGAGGAAAGTCGCCAAGCATTTGGGCCAGCTGCGCGCGCAATCGGCTGGCGTGCAGGTTCATGGCCTCGGGAGAGGTCAAGGCCGCTTTCACGTCCGCTGCCCGCGCCGTCGATTGACGGTCGACCTCGCCCAGCAGATAGTTGTACAGCAAGCGCTCGCCAGTAGCTGGCAGCACTTGAAGTTCGCAATGGGCGGCACCCTCCGGCTCGGCCGCAAAGGCCGCGGTCGCCAGCCAATGGGCAAGCAGCAAGGTCAGGGCAAATCGCATCAGGCGTCCTCTCCAGCCCAGGGTAACGGTCAGCCGGCTCAAGCGGTCGAGAAACAGCCTATTCGCTCGCGGCGCCCGAGGCAAATCGCGTGGTAACCTTGAGTGACGCGAGCGTCACGACAGACTGGCAAGCGCCGACATGACACTTCATCGACAAGCCCCGGACGTGATGGCTGCCGCACAGGTAGCGGCAGAGCGCGCTCGGCCCAGGGCGGGTGGCGCACAACTCGCCCTGTCGCTCGTCGGCACGCTGGTGTTGTGGGGAGCCATCGGCGCGGTGTACTGTCGCGTGGCATCGGCGCCGCTGGTATACGACGATCTGGCCACGGTGAAGAACAATCCGTCGATTCGCCAGTTGTGGCCGCTCTGGTCGGCCGATGGCCCGGCACCGCTCAGCCCCTCGCCCGATCTGCCGACGTCTGCGCGGCCACTGGTGAATCTGACGCTCGCGCTGAACTATCGCTGCGGCGGGCTCGACCCGGGCGGGTATCACCTGCTGAACATTGCGCTGCACATGGTGGCTGCCTGGCTCGTATGGTCGGTCGTTGAACGGGTACTGCGTTTGCCTTGCTTTGGCGACAAGTTCGAGCGCTCGGCCAGTCTGTTGGGCTTTGCCACCGCGAGCGTTTGGGCGCTGCATCCGCTGCAAACCGAAAGCGTGGCTTATGTCACGCAGCGCACCGAAGAGCTGATGGCCGTTTTTTATCTGGCTACCTGCTATGCCAGCTTGCGCTACTGGGCAGCCGAGTCGCGTTTGGGCCGTGCGACCTGGCTAGCGGCGGCGGCCAGTTGTTGCCTGGCTGGCATGCTTTCGAAAGAGATGATGGCCTCGGCGCCGGCCATGGTATTGCTGTTCGAGCGGACGTTTCTGCGCGGCACGTTTCGTGGCGCGCTGCGGGCGAGCTGGCCGCTTTACGCGCTGTTGGGCCTGTGCTGGCTGCCGCTGGGGGCGCTGCTGGCCACGGGCAGCCGCACGCCGTCGGCCGGCTTCGGCTTGGGAGTTTCGGCCACCAGCTGGTGGTTCACGCAGGCCAAGGTGCTGTGGATGTACCTGGGGCTGTGCGTCTGGCCCTGGCCGCAAGCTATTCACTACGAGATTCCCTACCTGGAAAGCTGGCGCCAGGCCTGGCCGTGGGTTGTCGCCACGGCCCTCTTGGTGCTCGTTTCATTCGTGCTCGCCTGGCGGCGCAACTGGGTGGGCTACCTTGGCGTTTGGCTGTTGGCCATTCTCTCACCCACGCTGGTCATTCCGCTGATCACCGAAGTGGCGGCGGAAAGGCGCATGTATTTGCCCCTCGTGGCTCCCGTCGTGTTGGCAGTCGTCGGCTGCTATTTGCTGGTGTCTCGATTGACAAGCTCCGCCGCTGCAAGCAGGCATGGTCGCCCTGGCTGGTTGGCCAGCATCGTTACGCTGCTGGCGGCCCTGACGGTTGCTGGCGGCTTGGGCTGGGCCAGCGAGCGGCGACTCGGCGTGTTCGCCAGCGAGGTAACGCTGTGGCAAGATGCCGCCGCGCAATTTCCCGACAGCTACGTCGCGCAGTTCAATCTCGGCACAAGCCTCTCTGGCGCCGGCCAGCAGATCGAAGCCATCGAGCATTTGCAGCGCGCGGCCCAACTGAAGCCAGATTCGGCCGAGGTTCATTTCAACTGGGGACGCGCGCTCGACGAATTACGGCTACCGCGCGATGCCATGCTGCACTACGAAGAAGCATTGCGACTGAAGCCCGACTTCGTGGCCGCCCACAATAACCTGGGCATTCTGCTGGCCAACTCGGGCCGATTTCAAGCGGCCATCGATCACTATCAGGTCGCTGTTGATGCCGATCCTGCGTTTGCGCCGGTCCGCGGCAACCTAGCCGCGGCGCTGGCCGCGATCGGCCGCACGGGCGAAGCGATCGTTCAACTCGAAGAAGCCGTGCGGTTGCAACCCACGGCCAGCGCCTACGCCAATTTGGCCTACGGCTACGCACTGCTGCACCGTAGCGACGATGCCATCGAAGCGGCCAACTACGCGCTGCAACTGGCCAAGCGCGACAACGACCCAAGGGCAGAAGCCGAGATTGCCGCCTGGCTCAAGCAGTACACGCGGAAACCGAGCCAGCAGTAAGCCGAGCCACGACCGCATCCGGCCATGTTTAGGCTACCTGGTCAATCAGGCCCGTCTCGGCAATCAGGCTTTGCTCCTGGTAGGCCTCGTAGTCGGTGTTGACCGACCACAAGTCGTGCCGTGCCGCGTGCAGCAGGTTCTCGGCCGCGAGAATGCCCATCAGGATGCTGTGGTCCTGGTTATTGTATTTGAACGCGCCATAGCGGCCGATCGCCGTTAATCCTGAAAACGATTGCACGTAGTCGACCACGCGCCGCAAGTGATGCTGGTATCCCAGAGCGTACACGGGATAACACCGTGGAATCCGCACCACATGCCCCGCCAGCACCCGCGCGCCGCGCAACAAGCCCGTCAGCTGAAGTTCGTCGGCGGCCCGCGAAATCAAAGCGCTGTCCGTCTGAGTCCACTGGGCGTCGTCGGCGTCGCACCAATACTCGACGGCCAGGATGGTCGTCTTGGCCCCTGCCGTGAGCTCGGGTACCCAATTGCGAAAATTCGTCACCCGGCCCATGCCCAGCTCGGGCGAGTGCACGTAGATCCATTGATCGGGAAACAGCGCGGCCGAATCGACGTGCAGGTAAACCAACAGCGTGTTGCGAAACTTCAGCGCCGCGGCGGCCTTGGCCACGCCAGCCGGCGGGTTATCGAGGCCGCGCACGAGGAGCGTCAGCGGCATCGTCGAAATCACGTGATCGGCCGCTTCGTGGCTGCCATCGGCCAGCTCAACACCCGAGACGGCCTGGCCGGCGTGCAACACTCGAGACACCGGCGAGCGCAGTTGCACGCGGCCGCCCAGGGCCTCGACCTGCTCGGCCATCCGCTCGTACACGGCGCCGGTGCCACCCAGCGGATAGGCGAAGCGGTCGACCAGCGTCTTGTGTCGCCCACGGCTGCGCGGCGAGAGCACGCTTTTGACGGCTTCGCCCAGCGAAAACTTTTTGATTCGTTGCGACGCGAAGTCGGCGCTCAGTTGATCGCAGCCAATCCCCCAGAGCTTTTCGCTGTAGCTCTGAAAAAACATTTCGAACAGCCGGCGCCCGAAACGTCCCACGACCCACGACTCGAACGTCTGCGGATCGCCGACGGAGTAACTGGGCCGGACGCGCTCGCGAGCATAGCTGGCCAGGCAGGCCGAGGCGCTGGGCACGCCCATTTTGGCCAAGGCTTCGAGCGGCTTGAGCGGATATTGAAAAAACTTGCCGCGATAGTAGATCCGCGTCTGGCGATTGACCATGCGGTAGTCGCGGCCTACCACGTCGAGCCACAGCTGATTGACCCGGCGGTCGGTGCTGAAGAAGCGGTGCGGACCGAGGTCGACCCGCTGCCCCCACAGGTCGAGCGATCGGGCCAATCCGCCCACCTGCTGGCCGGCTTCGTGCACGGTTACTTGCGCGCCGCCGCGGCTCAAACAAAGCGCGGCTGTCAGGCCGGCCGGGCCGGCGCCTATCACCGTAACTCGCATGACGCCGACAACCCCGCCTCAACGCACTCGAAACACCCCCAAGAACGCCGCGTACACTTGCTCTCTCCAGCCAAACGCGGCCGGGGCGGTTTTGCAAGCCTTGCCGCGGTAATTCGGCCTTTCCGGCCGGCGGGAGGGGCGGAATTCAGCGCGTGCGACGATTATTCGCTAACCGCCTGGCCACGCAAGCTCTCGGGCCCATTGACCGGGTTGACCCTAGCCGCGGTCGCACCGGCAAACTCCACGACATAGCCTGTCTTACTTTCGGGCTCGCCGGCCGGAAAATTGGTGCTCAACATCTGCGCTCCGCTGGCCAGCGCCGCGTCGCGACGGGCTGGCTGACCCTCGACGTTTAGTCCCGCATCGGCACGGGTGCGAATGTAAAATCCGGCCCGCACGAATTCAGGAATTTTTGTGTCGCGAGGATTGTCGAGCACCATTGTTGCGGCGTCTTCGCGATCGGCCTGCGAGGCCACGAACATCGCCCGCCCGCGTAGCGAGGGATGTTCGCGGGTATATAGTTCGCGCTTCGCGCCGTCGTCGTGCAGAATGAAAAAGACCTTGCCGCGGGCTTCGGCCAGTTTGGGCCAGCCGCCGGCCTCGACGGCCGCCCGCAGCGTTTCGGCCGAACCGCGTACCCGGTCGGGCTCGATTCGACGCTCGGCCGAAAACCCGGCTCGCAGCACTTCGTCCAACCGGTCAAAACCGGCGGCGTCGATCTCCTTGATGCGGCGGTCGAGCCCGGGCCCCTCTTTCTTGATTTCGAACAAGAACGAAATCGGTACGTGCCGCGGATGAGCCTCGGACCAGCGGCGCACGGTGGCCAGCGCATCGGCCAGCCGGCGGCAACTCGAGCCTTCGTCGAGCAGCGGCACGTGAAACACTTCGAACTGGCCGTCGCGGTAGTGCAAGTCAAGCTCGAAGCTACGCACGCCACGGTCGAGCTGCACGTCGAGCGGCGGATGGCTGTAGTTCCATTCGGCTACGCCCCGCCGGGCCTTGGGGTCGCGCGTGTGATAGCTGTTGTGCGTGCCGACGACCTGAAGTTGGTTAATGCGCAGCTCGTCGAACGTCGCCGGTTCGGCGCCCCTGGCCAGCATGGGCCAGGCCATGGTGCCCATCGCCAACCAGATGTGAGCGGTGGCCCAAGCACGTTGCCGTCGCAAGTTCATCCTCGATCTCCCCCCTTAATAAACACCGCCAGGCTCGCAAGGGCGTTGGCGTGTCACCACCTTATCGCGGGCCTGGGGCGAATTCAACCAAAGGCATCGCGGCCGGGCGCCGCTTGCGAATTCGTTTGGTATGCCAAAGTCCGGGCGATTAAACTGCAAGCGCCGAGCGATGGTTTCGATTCCTTGGCGAAAGGACGATTGCCATGCCTTACTTCGCCCGCATGCTCCTCGTGCCGTTTTTGACGACGCGCATCCTCTCACTGGCAGTTGCCGATGACGCCAACGACGCCGTACCGCGAGCGCTAGCCTATCTGAGCCGGGACGCCGTGGCCTGGCGGCAAGACTATCAATGCGCTTCGTGCCACCATGCCGGCCTGGCGATCTGGACGCTCCACGAGGCCAAAGCGGCGGGCTACGAGGTCGATCAGCCAGCGCTCGACGAACTGACTCGCTGGCTGGCGGCCAGCGGCGACGGATCCAATCTGATGACCAAGCGCACGGAGGCCGCGCCGCGAGCCATTAACCTGGCCGGGTTGTATTTTGGGCTGGCTCTCAAGCAAAGCGAGCAGCCGGAATCTCGCGCGGCGCTCGCCAAGCTACGACAAACGCTCGCCAACGACCAGTTGCCAGACGGCTCGTGGCAAGCCTGGCCGCAGACGCGACCACCGATCTTTGCGGGTGAGACGACGCTGACCGCTTTGAGCATGCTCGCTCTGCAAGGCGCGCCGGCCGACGATGAAGCCAGCCGCGCTACGCGCAAACGCGCCGAGGCGTGGTTGGCCAGTCACGGCGACGATGGCGACCAACAGGCGCTGGCCACGCGGCTTATGGCCCTGGCCGGCGATGCGGCCACGGATCGGGCTCAACCGCTCGCACCGTTGGCCGCCAGGCTGATCGAGTGCCAGCGTGCCGACGGCGGCTGGGCCCAAACGGCCGACATGTCGAGTGACGCCTACGCCACCGGCCAGGCCCTCTACGCCCTGGCATTGGCCGGTTACACATCCGAGCACAAAGCGGTGCGCCAGGCGCGGCAGTTCTTAGCCGCCACGCAAGACCAAGATGGCTCGTGGCCGATGACCTCGCGGCCTATCGAACCCGGCGGCGACGGCTCGTCGAGTTTGCGGCCCATCCGTTACGCGGGCAGCGCCTGGGCCACGCTGGGCCTGGTGCGCAGCAAGTAACGCGGGCCGTGCTGGCGCAACGTCATTTGCGCGCTTTGGAAGTCGACTGCGCCTCGCGCTCGAGCAACGCCCGTTTGCGCTCAAGCCCCCAGCGATAGCCGGCCAGGCCGCCGTCGGATCGCACCGCGCGATGGCAGGGAATGGCCACGGCCAACGGATTGGCGGCGCAAGCGCTGGCTACGGCCCTCACCGAACCGGGCGCGCCCAGCCGCCGCGCAAGCTCGCTATACGTGGCCGTGCTGCCGGCGGGAATCTGGCTGAGCTCGTGCCACACGCGGTATTGAAACGCGGTGCCGCGAAGGTCGAGCGGCAAGTTGTCGGCGCGCGCGGGCCGGCTGACCAGCTTGACGACCCGCGCGACAAGCCGTTCCAGACGACGATCGGCACCAACCAGCGTGGCCTGGGGAAACCGCTGGCTCAGTTCCGCGAACAGGGCGTCGCGATCGTCGCCCAGCAGAATCGCGCATATGCCGCGTTCAGTGGCGGCCACAAGCAGCCA
>CAZPED010000042.1:0-11989 GCA_964585335.1 uncultured Planctomycetaceae bacterium
CCGACTCGTGTACGCGCTTGACGCGGGCATAGAGCACGATGTTGGCAATGCCGCCATCGGAGCCCACGACCAGCGAGTTGTCGGTCAGGCCTTGGCCTTTGCCGCACACTTCCTGGTCCTTGTCGGCCTTGAGCTTGCTCGGCGCGGGCGGAGTGCCGACGTACTTGAACGTGCCGCGGAGCGTGCCCCAACCGGTGCCCGTGGCCTCGGTTTCGGCCGTAGCGCCGGCGGCGGCGGTTTCGCCCCCTTCGTTCAGCTTGGCGCGGAGGTCGGCCGCCACTTGCGGTTGGGGCGAGGGGCCGGCCGAAGCGGGCCGGGCACAACCCGAGATCGGCACTAGCGCCAGAGGCGCCAGGGCCAGCAACAAACCCATCCAGCTTTTATGCATCGTTCTGTCCTCGTGCAGCCGCGCGATGCGGCCCGCCACGTTTTACTTGAAAATCGAACTCTTGACCTTGATGTCGCCCAGATCGTTCTCGCCCGGCTTGAGCTTGATCTTGAAGGCGCCCTTGCTGTCGGCTTTGCCGCCCTTGAAGGTGGCGTCCTTCAGGTAGCCGGCGCTTTCCTGCCAGAGGCGGAATTCCAGCTCGGTGCCGGCCGGCAGATTCTTGATTTCGAACTTGCCGTCTTTGCCCGACACGGCCGCGTACGGATCTTTGCGCACGACCAGGTAAGCGCCCATCCAGGGATGGATGTTGCAGCCCACCTTGACCGGCAGGGCTTCTTCTTCCTTGAACTGGTATTCGATCGGCGTGCCGCCGGCGGGCAGCAGCGGATTGATCGGCGGGTTCTTCAGCGGCGTGAGGTTGCTGTTGTGGCCGGTTGGGTCCGAGTTCTTCAGCAGCACCTTTTGCGTGGTGCGGACGACGCCCACGTGCGGCTCGAAGCGGCAATCCTTGTTGTCGAGCTCGAAGTTATCCTTGGCGGTCTTATCGTAGTCGGGGTGCACCTTGACGTTCTTGCTGCGGAGCATGATCACGGCATTGGCCAGGCCGCCCTTGTCGTCGACCTGCACCTTCTCGTCGGTCAGCTTGACCTTGCAGAGCGGGTCCTTGGCCGTGTCGACCGGGGCCGGCGTGGGCGCCTTGCCGTCAAACACGAAGCGGCCGGTCAGCGTGGCCCAATCCGCGGCCCGCGCCGAAACCGTGCCTAAAACGAGCGCGAAAACGCTCAGCGAGATAATGCGTTTCATAACTACTTCTGGTCTCCTTTCTCGGCCGGAGTCGATCCGGACTCCGGCGAGGAGTCGGGGGCGCCAGCTCCAGTTTCCTTGGGGCTGGACTCGGTACCTAAATCCACCGTGGGAGCGGTGGTGTTTTGCGTGGCGCCCTGGGGAGGGGGCGCCGGCTTGCCGCAGCCAAGCGCGGCCAACAAGACGGTTGCACACAACAATCCATTGTAGGGAGACGTAAATCGCCTGGCCATCGGTGGCTTCCTCCGCTAGTTCGCCGCGCGGGCCTCGGCCGAGGCATTCTCGGCCGCCGCCGCGGGCGGGGACTTAATCAACGGTTTGATCGACGTCTTGCTTTCCATGAAGCGGTCGTAGTTCAACAGCAAGTCGACCAGCGCGTTCAGCTGCTGATCGCTATCGCCCTTGTACAGCTTCTGGTCGACGGGTTTGTCGAACGGCACGTTCACGGGCATGCCGGTGTACGGCAGGATCCGCTTGGGATTGGCAATCCAATCCAGCACGTAGTCGGGACGCAGCCGCTCGTAAACTTCGCCCAGCTGCGGGGCCTTGGCCCGATCGCTGCCGCCGGGTGCGAAGTCGCCCAGCAAGTGACACTTGATGCAGAAGTTGTTGTCCGTGACGATATTCAGCGCGTCGCCCAGACGATTGGGGTGCTGCTTGTTCTGTGCCGCCAGGTACGACTCGCGGGTGCGGGGGTCGAAGTTATACGGATAATCGACCTGGTCCACCGCCGCGAAGTAGTTGACCAGCTTCGTAGCATCGCTGGGCGACATGTTGAACTTAGGCATCCGCAACACGGCCGCCGGGCGAATTTCGTGCGGGTCGAGCAGGAAGTCGTGCAGCCAGGCCGTTTGCACCTTGCGGCCTTCGCCCACTAGCGGCGGCGGCAGCCAGCCCCAGGCCTCTTCGGCCTTGGCGTTCGGATTCACCTTGCGCTCCTCGCTGACCACGGTGGCGTAGGCCCAGCGCGGCAGGTATCCGCCCAGCTGCGGATAGCGCTTCACGATCCGCGACTCGGGCACCAGGATGTTCTGCAAGCCGGCCTGGCGCGGCTGGCCGTTGAGCAACGCGTTCTGCCAGAGCACGAAGGAGTAAAACGCCGGGGTCGTGGTGTCGTCGGCTTCGATCGGGCTGCCTTCCTCGTCGATCTTCAGCGGCTTGCCTTCATCGTTGAAAGCCGGCATGCCGCTGAGCGTGGCGTGCAGCTTGCCCTGAGGATCGGTGACCAGCGAGGCCTTGACCTGCTGCGGCGAGAATTGGGCCTTGAGAAACGGGTAGTCCTCGAGGGCCGGCGGATCGGGGAAATCGCTCGGCTCGTAAGCCAGCTTCCACTTTTCCATTTCCAGCGCGTGGCAACCCGTGCAGTTGAACTTTTCGACAACCTGCTGGCCCTCGATGATGGCTCGCCGGCGGGCATCACCCTTGAAGACATACTGGGAAGCGGGCGGCTCGGCGACCAGGCCCAGCACGAAGGTGATGATCGCTTCGCGCTGCGCGTCATTGAAGGCCGTGAACTGCGGCATGCGCAGCCGCTCGTTGTAGGTCTTGTTCTGCGTCTTTTCGTAGTCGTAGCTGCGCGGCTCGCGGAGCTTTTGCCAGATGAAGCCCTCGCGCTGGTGATTCACCAGCCGCTGCATGAAGTAGCCCGTGTCGGAATCCATGTTCAGGAAGTTGAAGTGGGCGTGGCCGTGCGTATCGGCCTCGGCTTCCTCGATCTCGGCGTCGGTAACGTCCTTGGGCTCGCCCGTCTCGTTGTGAATGAGCGGTCCCGGCGCGCCGTGACCCTTGAGCATGTATTCGACGATCTGCTCGAAGGCCAGCTTGTCGGGCGTCTTGCGGGCCCAGTCGGCCAGGCCGGTGCCGATCGGCTTCACGTCTTCAAAACCGGGAATGTCGTGGCAGCCAGAGCAGCCGTACTTGCTGATCGCGCGGCGGCCGACGTACTGCAATTTCTTTTCGGTCGACATCGGGCCGACCAGCTCGATTTCGTCGCCCTTGATTTCGTTGCGGAGGTCTTCCGGGATGCCCGTCTCCAAATAGTTCTTGGCCAGGCGTTCCGAATTGAGGGCGGCCTTCAGGCTTTCGAGCGCGAGCGCGTCGAGCGATTCGGTCTCGGCGGCGGTCAGCTCACGCGCCGGCACGTCCTTGGGCATCCAGTCCTGCTCGCCGGTGAGCAAGAACTCGGCGATGTCGGCGGCCGGATCGACCAGTTTGCCTTCGGCGTTCTTGACCGGCTGCAAGATCATGTTGGGCATCAGCGTCCGCGGGTGGTAGTTGCTGGGGTTTTGCAACCAGCTGTACAGCCACTTCGGTCCGTTGGGGTTGGACTTCGCCGAGAACTTGGCGGCGATGCGCGTCAGGTCGGGGCCCTGGGTCATCTTGCCCGCGGGGAAGTCGTTGTGCTGGTGGCAAGCCAGGCAGCGCACCTCGAATGCCACTTTGCCGCGCTCGGCCGAGGCCTTTTCGCTCACCGACTTGGGCGGCTCGGCGAATTGGAACGGCTGGCTCTTGGCCAGCAGGTATTCGGCGGCGCCGCGAATCTCGAGCGGCTCGTAGCGCTCGGCATCGTGCAAGCCCGCTTCGCCCAGGTGATTGTAGAGGCCGAAGAACTGCGGCATCTTGGTCGTGGGCCGGAAGTCGCTGGGCTTGCGAATCCAGGAATAAAGGAACGAGAAGTCAACCTTGCTGGCCACGTGACGCAAGCTCGGCCCCACCTTGCGGTACTTGCCGGGGGTCTCCACGTCGTCGAGCAGCGCGACCAGCTTCTTGGTCACGGTCGGGTCGCTGCCCGGCAGTTTCTCGGCGTTCTTCAGCGAGGCCTGCAACGCGTGCCGCGCCGACTCGTTCGAAGGTTCGCGCACCAGGTCGTGCGCCCAGGCTTGTTGCTGGTCGTCGAGGCCACCGCCGTTAAGCAGCGCCTCGGCCGCGGCCGTGTAGTTCGGCTCGGTGCGCAGGTCGGGACCGATGCGGCGATTGGGGCCGTCGAAGCCGTTAATTTCGTGGCAGCCGAAGCAGCCAAAGTCTTGAATCAGCTGGAAGCCCTCGACCAGCTTGGGCGCCGGCGGATCGGGGAACTTCTCGCTCGGCTGCAGTTCGGTCACCTCGTGGTGACACTTCAAGCACAAGCTTTCCGAGAACCGCTTGGGGTACATCGGGAAGATCCAGTGATGATTCTCGAACCAGCCGCGCTCTTGCGACCAACGGTTGGCCTCGGCCGGATCGTTGGGCGTGTGCGAAGCCCACTTGAAGCTCGTCGAACTGCCCTGCCCGTCGTGGCAGATCGTACAGCCGATGTCGGCCATCTTGTGCGGGCTGAGCGAGCCGACGAACAAATCGAGACGTGGATGGCTTGAATAGGGGCTTGGCAAGCCGCGGCGCACGACCAGCTTCAGCGGCTGGCCCCACTGCACGGTCTCGAGCAGATAGCCGTAAACGGCCCGGCGGTCGTACACCTTGGCGCCATTGACCGAGGTGATCGTGTCGCCCACTTGCAGGTTGGCCTTGGCTCCGGCCATTTCCGGACGCACGACGCTAATCGTGGCCTCGGCGGGGTCGAGCAGTCCCTCGGCAGCAAGCTGCAAGCCATAAGCGTCCTTGAGCGCCCTGATGTAGAGCTCTTCCTTGGTCGCGGTCGAGGCCGCGCTGGCGTCGGCCATCACCTCGGGGGCGGCGGCCGGCGTTTGCAGCGCGATTTCGATCGACTGCTCGGGCACGTAGCCTGGCTCGATGGCCGAGCCGGGGGCTGTCTTATCGATGCCCTGGTGGCAGTTCGTGCAGCGGTCGAAGCGGGCCACGTCGCGGAAGTTATTGTTGATCGTCAGCTTGGGCAGCCAGATCTGGTCGAGCTTCTTGGGCGAGAAGGCATCGATGATCGGCAAGCCGATGATGTCCTTCATCACGTGGTTCTCGCGCTCGTACAGCTGCTTTTCGAGCTGCACCAGCTTGCCCTGCAGGTCCTCGATGGCCTTTTGCTTCTCGGCCTCGGGGCCGTTGATCTTGGCGAGGATCGCTTCGAGCTGCTTGCGGTAGGCCGCGGCGTTCTGCACCTTGACGGTCGCCTCGTCGACCTTCTTCATCATCTCCGTGACTTTTTCCTGCTTCTGCTCGAGCTCGTCGTGGGGCATCTGATTGCCCACGCCCAGTTCGAACTCGCTGCGAGCCACGTCGAGGTCGGCGGCGAAAAACTTCTTTTCCGAAGCCAGTCCGTCTTCGCGGAACTTGGCCTGGTTGACGTAGCCTTGCAGCAGCGAGGTAAGCTGCTTGCGAAGGGCCGGACGCTCGTCGGGCTCGGCCTTGGCCAGCGCCTTGTAGGCATTGTCGACGGCGTCGAGATTCGCCGGCCCTTCGTCCTTATTGGCGTCGCGGACGGCGTCCTCGAAGTCGTCGATCAGCGAGCCGGGGGGCACTTCGCGCTGGGCCGCTTCGAAGGCTTCGCGGGCCTCTTTGAGCTGCGTGTGATACACGTCGCTCGATTCCTGGCTGATGCGAGCCTCGGTCGTCCAGGCCTCAATGCCTTGGAACTTCCGCTGGTAATCCTTCCACTCGCGGCGATGGTCGACCGCCAGCATCCAGACCGTGGCCGCCAGCATGGCTACGGCGCTCAGGCCAAAGACCACGTGCAGCAATTTCGAATCGCGCCAAGTTTGCTCTGTAGCGGGCATGTTGTTTTCAAACGCGCGAGGCGCGCGTGTCGTAGGCTCAGAAGTTCAGGAAGTACTCAGGAATGCTGACAATGTATTTCATGTTCAAGGTCCACCGCAGCACCATCTTGAGCGGCAGCGCGGCCATGAACAGCAGCAGGTTCGACATCAGCATGAACCGCAGGAAACCCATCTTCACGAAGAAGTTGCGGAAGATGGTCGTGGCCATCACCGGCGGCAGGACGACGAAGTACACCACGAGCAGCGCGATCCCCAGCCACTCGCGGTACAAGATCATGCCAATTTCGGTGTACCAGGGACTGCCAGGCGCGGCCTTGGGCAGCGCCTGATCCATCATGCCGATCCAAAAGTATTGCGAAAGGTCGACGTTGTTGAGCGCCAGCACCTTGTGCGAATCCCAGTACTCGAACGGGCCGAAGATGTTCCAGTTGGGCCCGCGGAAGAACGTGCCCAGAATGATCAGCGTGACCCAGAGCTCGAGAAAGCCGAACTGGAAGATCAGGTAGCTGAACTTCCGCTCTTCAATCGTGTAGTAGCCGTTGCCCTTCTTGTTGAAGTCGAGATAGGGAATGGCCATCAGCCCCACGATGATCAGGCTGGGCAACACCACGCCGGCCATCCAGGGGTCGTAGTAGACAAGCATTTCTTGCAGGCCCAGAAAGTACCAGGGCGCCTTCGACGGGTTCGGCGTCTTCACGCTGCTGGCCGGCTCTTCCAGCGGAGCTTGCAGGCCGATGCCCCAAATCAGCAAAAAGGCCGTCAGCGCGACCATGCAGATCAGCTCGGTGTAAACCAGATCGGGCCAGACCAGCACCTTTTCGTCGTCGAGCTTTTCGAGCGGCGGCAGACCGGCCTTGGCGCGGTCGTCGTTCTCGACCGACTTGGCCGTGGCCAGCCAGGTAAAAAAGCCCAGCAGAAACACCAGGCCGACGATCGGCACGTTGTCGGGCTTGGTGACGATGGCCGCGAAGTTCGGATCGACCATCGAGAAGCCCATCAGCACCAGCGACGCGTTCAAGCCGATCCAGGCGACTTGCGGCTGCACGAAGAACCGGCGGCCAAAGTACAAGAGGGCCAGAATGGCCGTGGTGCCGACGCTATAGATCACGGGCCCGGTGGCCTGGTTGACGGCGTTTTTCAGTCCCGCGGGCAGGCCGGGGGCACTGCCGCCGAGCGACGCCGCGGCAATGAACACCAGCACGAACGACACGCCGGCCCAGAGGATGGCCTGGGTGTTGTTGTGGCGCTTGTGCCACCAGTAGTACGCGTAGATCGCGTTCATGACCGCCAGGCAGATGTAAAACCCGCCGAGGAAACCGGATATGTCGGAAGCGCCGTGCATAGGTTGTTCGCTTGCTAGGAATGTCCGAAAGTAAGTGCCCGGCTTGCGCTCCTCGCGGGGCGCCTGGCCGCCGCGTCCGTGCTAGAGCGGACCGCTGATGCCGCCGTCCTTGCGCACCCGCCAGAAGTGAATCGCCAGCAAGAGCGACACGCCCAGCGGAATGGCAATGCAGTGCAAGATGTAAAACCGGTTCAACGTTTCCTCGCCCACGAAGCGGGCACCCAACAGGGCGAACCGCGCGTCCGAGGCGTTGGTGATCATGTCGATCCCCTGGATATTCAAGAGCTGCTGACCGGGGCCTTCGTGACCGAGAATCGGCGTGGCGCGGGCCATGTTCGAACCCACGGTGATGGCCCAGATGGCCAGCTGATCCCAGGGCAGCAAGTAGCCGGTAAACGACAACAGCAGGGTTAGCAGCAACAGAATGACGCCGATAACCCAGTTGAACTCGCGCGGGGGTTTATAGCTTCCTGTGAGAAACACGCGATACATATGCAGCCAGACGGTGATCACCATCGCGTGCGCGCCCCAGCGATGCAGTTCGCGGAGAATGCCCAGCGAGGTGACGTCGCGGAGGCTGAGAATATCGTTGTAGGCCCACTCGAGCGTGGGGCGGTAATAGAACATCAGGAGCACGCCGGTGACCGTCTCGACGAGAAACAGAAAGAAGGTCACGCCGCCCATGCACCACGTGTAGCTGAGCGCAATCCCCTGCTTCTTGACCGACACCGGATGCAGGTGCAGGAAGAAGTTGGTCAGCATCACCACAATGCGATTGCGGCGATCCTGGGGCATGGGGTGGCGGAAGACGCTCTTCCACACCTGCGACTCGCGGATCATTTCACCAATGGACATCGTTTGCTACCGCGGATGAAAATAAGAAAGTGATTCAGTTCCAGACCTGGGAGCGCGACGGACCGGCATCGCGGTCGCGCCGAGAAGCCTCTGAAGCACAAGAGCCGTGCCCGGGCGCAACGCGGCGGCAACCGGCGGCACTCGCGGCGCAGCAGCGCACCCGGCCGGCCGGACAACCGCCCCCACTCAGACCACGACGTACGACGCTGGGTCGTTCCACTGCCCGATTTCTTCCTGGAAGATCTTGCTCTTGTCGATTTCCAACTGGCCGTCGTCGGCAATGCGAATGGCGTAGCGCTCTAGGGGACGCGGGGCTGGACCCTCAAAGTTGATGCCGTCCTTGTAGAAACCGCTACCGTGGCACGGGCACTTGAACTTCTGCTCGCCTTCGAGCCAGTTGGGCGTGCAACCCAAGTGCGTACAAACGCTGCGCAACGCGTAGATTTCGGCCTTGCCGTTGTATTCGTAGTTGACTACCCACACGCCGTATTGCGGAATGAACTTGGTCTCGACCTGCCCCGGTGCGAAGTTGCTGGGGAAGCCGACCTTGAACTTGCTCGGCGGCTCGGTGAGCACGTTGGGAAACATGAAACGCGCGAGGCCCAGCGTCCACAGGCCAAACGTCGTGGCCAGCGAGGTCATGCCGATGCCCAGAGCCGAGCCGAGCATCATGTCTCGCAGGAAGCCGCGGCGACCTTCGTCGACCGCCGCCTTAGCCTTCGGCTTGGCGTAGTCGGGCTTGACCGGCATCGGCGGCACGACCAGCTTTGGTTTTTCAGGTCGCGGCGCGACGGCGGCCGGCGCCTTGACGGCCGCCTCGGCCTTCGACATCGGCCCGGGCTTGGCGCCCGTGCGGGCGGCGGCCAGGATGCTGCCGGTATCCTTGGGACCGGCGGGCACGGCCTTGGCAGCCGCAGGCTGGGGAGCCTCTTTCTTGGCGGCAGGCGCAGCGGGCTTGGCGGCAGGCGCAGCGGGCTTGGCGGCCGCGGGCGCAGGCTTGGCAGCCGCCGGTTTTTCCGCGGCTAGCGCGGCTCCGCCGGCAGCCTTTTCGGCGCGGGCAGCAGCCAGAATATCGGCCACGCTGGGCCGCGCTCCGCCAGGAGCGGCGGCAGCCGGCTTGGCGGCCGGCTTCTTTGCAGCCGGCGCAGCGGGCTTTTCAGCCGGCGCTTCGGCGGCAGGTTCGGCCGGCGCCGCGGCCTCGGCGGCTCCCTTGGAATCCGCCTTGCGAGCCGCGGCCAAAATCTCGGCCACAGACAGCTTCTTCTTCTCCTCAGCCATGCCCAATACCCTCAGCCCGACAAACCGACCTGATCGCTAGAACCGGCAAAAGATTGGGAGAGAACGCCCGCAAATTTGCAGCGAAAAACCGCCACGACCTAGAGGCCGCGGGGCTAGCTGTGCCGGCATGGATTGTGACATTTTTCACGATCTATCCCAATTTGTAACGCGCTTCGACTGGCACTGTCAACCCACCCTTGGTTTTGCGCTCAAACTTCCCCCGTCGCGAGCCGCTCGACACTTGAGCAGACTCCGAACGCTGACCAATAAGGGCGGAGAACATCGGGCCCGGCTTCGCCGACCAATCTGACCGCGCCCTTGCGAGGCCGCCTGCCGTGCGAACCCAACGCCCTTCCCCGGATCGTCCTAAGCCCGATCGTTCGGCTATCGACCCGAGGACCCGCATTCCGTGAACCGCCTAATCGGCTAACATCATAACAAGTCTGTTTCACAAATCCATTGCATCCGGCAGGGCCCGCCCTTCGCGCGGATTCGCGGTGACATGTCTCGTGATTCCGAGCAGTTTTGACGAGCCGGTCTTGCCAATGAGCGCCACCATCGACTGGCCGGCTGTGGAAGCCATCGTGCACCGCGACCCGATGCGCCGCGGCCTGGCCGGCTATCGGCGAGAGGGCGAAGCGCTCGACGCGCGCCAGTGGCCCGCGGCCGCCGAAACGCTGGCCAGCCAGGCTTCGCACGTCGGCATTGCCACGGGATTTTGCGTGCGGGGACCGCGCGGCTGGACCGCCGAAACCGATGGCCCGCCGGGAGCGATCGCGCTGGCGCGAGCCTTGGAGCTGATCGGCTGTCGCGTGACATTCGTCACCGACGCGCTGGCGGCGCCGATTTTGAATGCCGGCCGCGAGCACGCGCGTTTGGCCGCCACGCTCGTGGAAATGCCCATTGCCCGGCACGATGCCGCCGCGACGGGCCAGTGGATCGAAGCGTTTTTACAGCGGATGACCGACGAGTCGTGGTCGCACCTGGTAGCGATCGAGCGCCCCGGCCGCAGCCATACGCCGGCGTCGATCGCAGAACAAGCTGGCGACGAACGGGCGCTTGCCGATTTTTTGGCCAGCACCACGGCCGAGCATTTCGACGCCTGCCACAACATGCGCGGTGAGATCATCGATGAGCACACCGCGCCGCTCGACCTGCTGTTCGACCAGGTGCGCACACGCCAGTTGCCGCTGACGACGATTGGCATTGGCGACGGCGGCAACGAAATCGGCCTGGGGCGCTATGCGTGGCGGGTGCTGGTCGAGGCCATCGGTACTGCCCAGGCGCCGCGAATCGTGACGCGAATTGCCGCGGATTTCGCCCTGCTGGCCGGCGTGAGCAATTGGGGCGGGCATGCCCTGGCACTGGCAATCGCGCACTTGCGCGAGCGACGTGCGTACTTTGCCTGGACGCCGGACACCGAAGCGGAACTCATCGGCCGGCTGGTCGAGGCCGGCGCCGTCGATGGCGTCACGCGGCGGGCTGAAGCCACGGTCGACGGCCTGCCGCTGGACGATTATCTGGCGCCGCTGATCGCGCTGCGCGAACTGTTTGGCTGCGGCAACGATTCGACTTGATAGTCGCCGCGCCCGCCAGGCGCGGTTTTGCGATATGATACAGCCGTGCACTGCGGCTCTCCGGGGCAAACGGGGCGACGCCCCTGCCCTGCCGCGCCGACAACTGGCGTCGTTTAATCCTCCGCACCAGAGCACCAACCTGCAGCCATGTACCTGCTCGAAAACCCCGTCTTGCAGCGAGAGCTGCTCGTCAACCTGCGGATGGTGCGGGCATTCGTGCTGCTGTTGCTGTACCTGGGCCTGCTGGCTCTGGTGGTGCTGTTGGCGTGGCCGCAAGAGCGGCAATTGGACCTGACGACCAACCCCGAAGCAGCGCGGCGGCTGGTGAACCTGGTTTTTCTGGGGCAATACCTGCTGGCTTCGCTGATGGCGCCCAGCTTCGCGGCGGGCGCGATCACGGGGGAAAAAGAGCGGAAAAGCTACGAGATGTTACTGGCCAGCCCGCTGCGACCAGGGGCAATCGTGCTGGGCAAACTTTTGGCGTCGCTGTGTCACTTGCTGCTGTTGATCTTCGCCTCGCTGCCGATCGTGATGTTGTGTCTGCCGCTGGGGGGCGTTTCGCTCTACGAGGCGCTGGCGGCCTACCTGGGCTTGATTCTGTCGGTGATCACCTTCGGCATGATCAGCCTGGCGATGAGCAGTTACTTTCGCCGCACCTCGGCCTCGCTGGTCGTGGCCTACCTTGTGATTCTGCCGCTGGCCATCGTGGGCGTGCTGGCCTGGGTGTCGCTCGAAAACACGGGGCAGCTGCGGCTGCTGCTGACCGTCACCGTGTTGCCGGCCATCTGCGGGCTGATTTGCGCCGGACTGTTTCGCGGCACGGCCGCGCGGCTGTTGCATCCGCCCGACGTGGGCAGCGAGGGCAAGGAAGTGGTCGATCTTGAAGTGGAAGCCAAGCAGGCCGTGGGGCTGGTGATCCAGAGCGACCAGTTTCCCGATTGGCTGTTCGCGCCGCGCAAGCGCAACGACCTGCTGCCCGACGGGTCGAATCCGGTGTTCGACAAAGAGATGCGCAGCGAGATTTTCAGCCAGGGCACGCTGATGCTGCGCGTGGTGATCCAGGTGAGCATGCTGCTGGCGATTC
>CAZPED010000043.1:0-11782 GCA_964585335.1 uncultured Planctomycetaceae bacterium
CGAGAATGATCGGCCCGTCGGGCGCCGGCGCGCCCATGGCCAGCGGGTTGGTGCACAAGCGTGGCGCTTTGCCGCCGGGGGGCGCCACGCGCCGCGCGTGTCCGTGCGTGTTGACCATCATCAGCGAAACCAGTCCGGCCTCAGCCGCCATTTCGCAGTACTCGCCCAAGCGGCCGACGTGGCTGGAGCGAATCAGCGTGCCGGTGGCCGTGCCATGTTGACGAGCCATCTCGATGAGCCGGTTGGTCAGCCGCTGCGCCTGCGTCTGACCAAAGCCCCAGTGAGCATCGGCCGCCAGAATGCCGGGCGACTCGCGCAGTGTGGTCAGCGGCGCGCCGGGTATTACTTCGCCCTTGGCGCAGGCGTCGAGGTAGCTGGGAATGCGCATCACGCCATGCGAGTCGTGGCCGCGCAAATTGGCGCCCACCAGGCTGCGAGCCACGAGCTCGGCTTCCTGATCGTCGTCGACCCCGGCCGTCAGCAGCCGGGTGGCGAACACGTGCAGCGATTTGGCGGAAATCGAGGGCATGGGGCCGGGTTCCTGACTTGCGAAAGTTTAATCCTCGGGCGAAGTGGTCATTATCGTACCCGGCACGCCAACTCGGCGGCCAGTCCCGTCAGGATTCCGGATAGTGCTATGCGCTCTGCGGTAGGCAAGACTGGGGGCAATTTGTCCTGCTTGGCCGGTTTTAGCCGATTTTCATAAGCTAGAATTCCAGTACCGAGCCCGGCCCAATCATCCGTTTTCCGGCGCGAGAGAGAGCCATGCGTAGCATCAGCCTGCAACGAGTCCTGCCGATCTTGATCGCCGTGGTGCTCTTGGAATTGGGCGGCGCGACCCTGCCGGCCCGGGGCGAAGAGGTGGGCAATCCGAACTCGGTCTGGCCGGAGGACGCGATTGGCCTGGAAGTGATTCGCAATCCGCTGGCGCGGTTTCAGTTCGAGGGACTGCGGCTCGGCTCGTCGCTCGACGACTTTCATGGCAAGTTCCCGCGGGCCAAACTCGACGTGGACAAGGTCGACGCCGACGCCGGCGCGAAGTGTTACGTGGTCGACAAGCTGAAGGCCGCCGACGAGGCGCGGTTCTTTTTCGTCGACGGCAAGCTCTACCAGATCGAGATCGAATACTCCAACCCGCGCGTGATGGCGCAGGGCGGCGCCGAGGCCCTGGTGCGGCGCTTTGTTCGCGCATTCGGCCGGCCCGACCACGCCTACATGAATCGCCGCACCTGGCAGCAAGCCAGCCAAGCCCGCCGCGCCGACCTGTACACGTCGCGCGATGGCGCCGTGCTGATCGTCAGCGACACGGGCGCCAGCGTTCGCGTCAACGAGCGCGAAAAACGCACCGCCTTGGAAGAAACCGTCGAGCTGGGCTTCTAGTTGCGCGGGCGTTTTTCCGCCAAATTCCCTGCCTATGGCGAATAACCGGCCGGCATTGGCATTGTCCGCCGGCGCCAGGCGTGCTATATTTGTGGTGTAAAGATGTAGCGAGAGCAGCCGGTAACTATCTGGCTGTTTTGATTGCTGTGAGCGCCGATTGCCGGAAAACTCGCCTGAATGCGAGCTAAGACCGGCCCTGCCAATTCGGCCCGCGATTGATCTCGTCACTCTTTAGTGGTTGACGAGATTATTCTCCACCATGCCGCCTGGGTCAGCGCGACGACGTTGTCGCCAGTCCCCAACCGTGCGGCCGCCAACAGACAGAAGTTTGTCGCGGTGATTATTGTTTGGCACTGCGCGCAGGCTGCGCGCTCCCGCCGCGCCGCGATTGGGTTCGATACACGTATCGGAGATTGCATGACGTTTGAGGAATTAGGTCTCGTGCCGGCCCTGCTCGAAGCGGTGAAGCACGAAGGTTACACCACCCCCACGCCCATTCAGGCCCAGTCGATCGGGCACGTCCTGGCCGGCAGCGACCTGTTGGGCATCGCCCAAACCGGCACCGGCAAGACGGCCGCCTTCGCGCTGCCCATTTTGCAGCGGTTGAGCGGCAGCAGCGAGCCGCGCAAACGCGGCCGCCGGGCCCGCGTGCTGGTGCTTTCGCCCACGCGCGAGTTGGCCACGCAAATCGGCCAGAGCTTTGCCTGCTACGGCCGCCGCACCGGCTTGCGCCACGCCATCATCTTTGGCGGCGTCAGCCAGAATCCGCAGGCCCGCTCGATCCGCGAGGGAGTCGACATTATCGTGGCCACGCCGGGCCGATTGATGGATCTGATGAACCAGCGGCTGGTTACGCTCGACGCCATCGAGATGCTCGTGGTCGATGAAGCCGACCGGATGCTCGACATGGGTTTCATCCGCGACATCCGCACCATCGTGGCCCGCTTGCCGCGCGAGCGTCAGACGCTACTGTTCTCGGCCACCATGCCGGGCGACATTCGGCAGCTGGCCGACTCGATTCTTTCCAACCCCGTGCAAGTGCAAGTGGCCGCCAAGAGCGCCGCGGCCGACACGGTCGAACAGTCGGTGTACTTCGTCGACAAGCGCAACAAGCCGACCCTGCTCAAGCACTTCATCGACCAGATGGAGATCACGCGGGCCATCGTCTTCACGCGCACCAAGCACGGCGCCGACAAAGTGGCCAAGCACCTCTCGCGGGCCGGCATTCGCGCCGAAGCGATTCACGGCGACAAATCGCAAAACGCTCGCCAGCGGGCGCTCGATAACTTCAAGTCGAAGAAGCCGCCCGTGCTGGTCGCCACCGACGTGGCCGCACGGGGGCTCGATATCGACGAAGTCTCGCACGTGATCAACTACGACATGCCCAACGTGCCCGAAACTTACGTACACCGAATTGGCCGCACGGGCCGCGCCGGCGCCACGGGCATTGCCGTGTCGTTCTGCGATCACGACGAGCGGGCGCACCTGCGCGATATCGAAAAGCTGCTGCGCAAGAAGACCCCGGTGTGCAACGATCACCCCGAGTATCCGGCCGCCGCGGCCGCGCAGCCCATGGCCCCGGGCAAGAAGCCCAAGCACGGCGGCAAAGGGCACGGCAACGCGCAGCGCGCCGATAAGGCTACCGCCAAGGTCGAAACGCGCAAGCCGCACGGCGAAGGGCCGTCCGATCAGCGTCACCGCTCGCGCCGCCGCAAAAGCGGCCGTGCCGCCACCACGGCGGGTCGCCCCGACGGCTACACCACGATGTGGTAAGCGGCCCCTTGGACACAATTTTGCACGGCGGCAACCCGATGTCGGGCTGCCGCCGTGCACTTGAGCTGCTGGCTACCACACCGCCTCGGGTTGCTGGTTCCCGGCCGTCATTTCAACCGGCAGCCGCCAGACCTTGCTGCCCAGGTGATCGGTAAAATAGAGCGCCGAAGCCGAGGGCCGGCGCGCATTGCCATCGGCCCACAAAGCGGCAAAATCCGGATGCGCGTGCAGCGGCCGCCGCGCATACGAATGATTGCGCTCGGTGTCGTGCGTCAACAGCTTGACGCGGCGCCAGGTATTCCCCCGATCGTCGCTCTCCCACACGACCATCTGGCCGCCCGTGCCGTACGGCTGCGGCCCCGGATCAGTCGGCGCGATCAGCCGCCAGGCATCTGGCTCGATCAGCAGCGGGCCCACGTCGTAGTTGTGATCCGACCGCACGACGTCATTGATCTTCCAAGCTCCGTCGGCGAACCGGGCAATCCGCCAGATACGCGGGTCGTTCTCCGGCCCCGGCTGGTGCCCTTTGCTGGTCAGATACAGGATGATCGGATTGCCGTCGCGGTCGAATTGCAGTTCCTTCAAATAGACCAGCAGGCCTTCCGACTGATAGTCGTGCACGAGGGCCGGATTGTCGATCGACTTGAGCGGCGTTTCCACTGTTTGACCCGCGGCAGTTTGCCAGGTTCGGCCAAAGTCGGCCGTTTCGAGGTAGTACAGGTTCGTCCGGGCGTCGAGGCCCCCTGGCTTGGGATGAAAGTCGAACGCCGAGGCCACGCGGCGACCGTCGCACGCGCTGACCTGGTAATGGCCCAGGCCGAAATTGGCCAGCTGTTGGGGCCTGTCCCAAGTGCGGCCGTCGGCGCTGGTCATCCAGCGCATCACCCGACCCGGCTCGTAGTGCGTGTGCAAAAACAGGAAGCCGCGCTCCTCGAGATACCAGGGCTGCGAGTACGAAAAGTTCGTCTCGACAATTTTCTCGAATCGATCGATGGCGTACGGCTCGGCGCTGCGATGAATGAACGCCGGCCGCGAGGTACCGTGCGCGTTTGAGAAGATCCAGAGATAACCCTGCGCGTCGATCGATAACGTGGGGTTATCGTGAGCGTCGCTCGTTCGCTTGTCGAGCAGGATTCGCGGCCGCGGCACGCTGCGGGTGCGATGGTCGAAGTACGAGACCATGTGCAGCAATCGTTGCTTGTCGGGCAGCGTGCCGCCATAGACGAAAAACGTCTTCTCGACGGCCGGGGCGTAAATGGCAATTGGCACGTGCTGATGCGGATACGTGGCCATGCCCCCGGAGTACTTGTAGGCGTAGGGGGGCGGCGCTTGGGCGTTCGAATACCAGATGCCGCGGTACCCCGTGTCCTCGGCCAGCGTGAAGACCTCGGCGGCCTGGGCAAGTGCGCACCCGCAAACGTTGGCCACCAGCCAGCTAAGTACCCATACAGCGTAGCGCCGCGACATAGCCGCCCCCTGTTAAATCCCCCGTCATCTCGATGGGCAAGGTCCGATTGTAAGCGGCGCCAAGTCGCACAGCGAGTTGACAGCAGGCTTGGCCTTTTTTCGGGACAGCGCGCACCTCGGGACTGACAACGGCAGGCTCGGTCTGGCCACGTGACAGGAATGAGCGATACGCCAAAACGAAAAACCCGGCCCACCACTGCGATGGGCAGCGGCAGGCCGGGGCAAATCGGTATCAAGAAACAGGACGCCCCGGAGGCCGGGGCTGGCCTTAGCCGAAAATATATCCCTCTTCGCCGTGTTGCGTGACGTCGAGGCCCTCGATTTCGTGCTCGGGGCTGACGCGCAGGCCCATGACGGCGTCGAGCACCTTGAGCAATACAAAGGTCACGACCGCGGCAAACACCCAGGTAATCACCGTGGCGATGATTTGAGCCGTGATGACCGAGCCGCCGTCGACCAGCCCCAGGGGCTTGCCCTTGCCGATGTCGAACACCGCGCGGGTGGCAAACACGCCGGTCAGGATGGCGCCGAGCGTTCCGCCCAGACCGTGTACGCCGAAGGCGTCGAGCGAATCGTCGTAGCCCAGCTTGGGCTTCAGCCAGCTGACGGCAAACGCGCAAACCACGCCTGCGATGGCGCCCATGGCAATGGCCGGCATGGGCAACACGAACCCGGCGGCCGGCGTAATGCAGACCAGGCCGGCCACGGCGCCCGAGGCGGCGCCCAGCAGGGTCGGCTTGCCGATGCGAATCCAATCGACCAAGGCCCAGGCCACGGCGCCCGCGGCCGCCGAAAAATGCGTGGCCGCGAAGGCGCTGGCGGCAATGTTATCGGCCGCCGAGGCGCTGCCGGCATTGAAGCCGAACCAGCCCACCCACAGCATGCCGGCGCCCAGCGCCGTGTAAGTCAGGTTATGCGGCGGCATCGGCTCGTGGGGGTAGCCCAACCGCTTGCCAAGAATCAATGCGCAAACGAGCGCCGAGACGCCCGAGCTGATGTGCACGACCGTGCCGCCAGCAAAGTCAAGCGCGCCGCCGGCGCAAATCGTCGCGGCGTGCGGGCTGTCGTACGCCAGAACGCCGCCGCCCCATACCCAATGGCAGAGCGGGCAATAAACCAAGAGTCCCCAGAGCAGTGAAAACACGGCCATCGTGCTGAACTTCATCCGCTCGGCAAACGCGCCGCAAATCAGACCCGGGGTGATGATGAAAAACATCCCCTGAAACAGCATGTGGGTCAGCATGGGAATATTCAGCGTGGCGTGTAGCGGAATCACCGATCCCTCACTGGTCCATTCCGCTTGCACCTTGCGCATGAATAAGTGGTCGAGGTTGCCGATCCAGGCCTCTCCGCCGCCGAAGCACAGCGAATAACCGACGATTGCCCAGACGACGCTCATCATGCCCATCAGAAAGATGCACTGCATGAGCACGCTGACCACGTTCTTCGTGCGGACCAAACCGCCGTAAAACATAGCGAGGCCCGGCGTGGTCATGAACAACACCAGAGCCGAGGACGTGAGCATCCAGGCATTGTCGCCGCGATCGAGCGCGTGAGGCGCCGGCGGGGCGCCCGCGGCGGCTGGCTGGTCGGGAGCGACTTCGTTCGTTTCTTGCGCCGAAAGCGGACTGACCGCGATCAGCGCGATTGCCGCCGTCAGCAGGAGCGGCAAAGCATTACGTGTGATCCATGTCTTCATACTGGCCTCGCAATTCTAGAAGGACTCGCCCTTGGAAGATCTCGGGAGTTCGACAGCGCCTCCAAGCATGCTGCCGCCGAACCGTGCGGACGTTGCCCCCTTCAGCCGGCGCCAACGGCGGCTGCCGCTACGGGGATACGCCACCTCCTGCCCACAACTCGACTGCGCCGCGGCAGGCGGCGCAACCGACCACAAACCACGCGACCTTACACCTGCAACTGAACGTTCAGTGCGTGCAAGGATGTCGATCCGCGCGGCAACCGGGCAAATGCCCGCACGGAGTTGCCGTCCAGAATCGACTCGGTTGTCGGGGCGGAAAAGAGATCGACGGACCGGACTTCGCCGGTCACGGGGGCCGGATCCTCGCGCAGAGCCTGCACCTGGCAGAAACTCCACGGCAAGGTCGACAAACAGCTCGCGTCTGGCTCGTCGCCGCTCGCCGCAGTCGCCGCCGACCAATTGACGCTCGCAGTGCCCGCAAGGAACACCCCCACCGTCAACATGCAAAGCAAATACGTGCGAGACATCGAAAAAACGCTGTACCGGACCCTTGGTCGATCTTTGGTTGTCCGCCTAGCCAACCGTGGAAGCCCTAAAGGCAGATGCCGTGCCAGACCTGCTATCAACCGCCCATGCAGGGCAGCAAGTCGTTTTGCAACCAATAGTTACAAAAACACAATGACAAGCCATCACGCTAGTCGCCTGGCGAAGGTGCACGCGGGTCCGGCAGACATTGCCATAAGATGCGGCAACCCGCTGGCTGGCAGCGGCCGGCCCTCGGCTGGAAAGCAGAGCCCAGCCGATCATCCGCGGGGATGGGGCGGGGGGAGAGCCAGCGCCCCGGGCGACCGTTCGTGGGGCTTCGCGTGCTGGCCGCGGGCCAGCAACAGAAGGTAGTGATAGCCAGCCCGCCGCACGGGCGCCGCCTCGCTACGGGCGCCGCGTGCGACGGGGACTGACTACCGGACAGGGATCACCTGTAACTCGTGCGCGGCGGCCGCCCGCACGCCGCCTCGATCCAATCGTTAGATCCGAGTTGCGACGCTAGGAACCGGACGGCGCGCCACGCAACGATCGACACCTGAGCGCACTTCATTATCGGCGGAATCCGCGAATGCCAAAGCCGCCGCCGTACCCACCGAATCCGAGCTGCGGGCTCGGCCCACGGTGGAAGTGTCGGCCAGGATCTACCTGGTCGCCCAGGGCGATAGTCGTTTTGCCACCCACGTTGGCCGTATCGGCCACGGTGGCCGTATCGGCCGAATTGCTGCTGGTCACATACAGGTTCTTGGCGATGTCGCCCTCGTGCGTGAACGTGTTGTCGCCCTTGCCCATCCGCACCAAGGTGCTGCCGCCTACGGTGCCGTCGGAGGTAATCGCCACCGTGTCGTTGCCGTCGCGGCCGTCGTAGAACAGGCTGCCTTCGACCGTGCCCCCCTGGCTCAGCGAGTTATTACCGCTGCCCATCAGCAGGCCGACCGAGCGGCCGACCTCGGCGCCGGCCAGAATGCTCAGCGTGTCGTCGTCGAGGCCGCCGGCCATGAAAAAGCTGCCGTCGATTTGCCCTGCCACGGTGACGGTGTTGTTGCCGTCGCCCAATAGCAAGTCAACATTACGATTGACTTGCGACGTGGCGTCGAGCGCCACTGTGTCATCGCCGCTGCCGGCCGAGATCGTCAGCGATCGGGCCACCGTACCGTCGATGGTTGCCGAGTTGTCCCCCTCGCCCAACTTGAGATACGCCGAGCGCTGCACCGTGGCATCCTTGGCGATGGTGACGCTGTCGTCGCCGTCGCCGCCATCGTAGCGCAGATTGCTGCTGACCGTTCCATTTTGCAGCGTGAACTTGTTGTCGCCGTCGCCCAGGTTGACCAGCACCCGATCGACGGAGAGCCCGCCCAGATCGAGGGCCACACTGTTGTCGGCCGCGTCACCCTGCATTTGAACTTTGATGTCCTTGGTAACGCCGGTGAGCGTGCCGACGACGACGCCGTTGTCGCTCACCTGGTAGCTGCCATCGGCGGCAGCCGTGATTTGCACGTCGCCGTCCGCGGTTCCGCTCACGACGAGCGAACCGTTGTCGACCGCGGCAGAGACGGTCAAATAGCGCCGCGATTCGAGCGGCTCGCACTGGCAAAATCGTGAAAGCTTGATCATCCTTGGCCTCTTCTTCATGGATGCCCCGAGAACCCGCAAGCTGGAGAGATGACTGGCTACCTATTAAGGAAGGATCGGCGCGGGGCATGTCACGCTGGCGCCGCGCGAATTTCGAAAAAATTGGAACTCCCTCAATCGCGAGCCGCGCCAGCTTGCCGGCGGAGTGACCAGTAGCGCGAAAACTCCTCGTTTTTGCGGGGAAAGCTTCCGGCCTGGCCCGGCGGCCACTATGATGAAAGTGGACACGGTCGAAGGGGTTAGCCGCCACGCCGGCGGCCCGCCCGAGTGCATTTCTTCTCACTCGACCCGCCGGGAACCAACTCACGATGATGAGCAAGGGCCTGATCGCTCCCAGTGGTTCGCAACATCGGCTGGCCACGCAGTTGCTCGATCGCGCGCGCGACGGCGGCGCCGAGCCGCTCGGTCAACTGTTGCAGCGGTATCGCAATTACCTGACGGTGCTGGCCACCACGCAGTTCGATCGCCGCTTGCGCCGCCGCGTAAGCCCTTCCGACCTGGTGCAAGAGGCCATGCTGGCCGCGCACCGCGACTTCGAGCAGTTTCGCGGCGCCAGCGAGCCGCAGTTCCTGGCCTGGCTGCGGCAAATTCTGATCAACTGCCTGCACCGCGCCATCGAGACTCATTTGAAAACCAAGATGCGCGACGTGCGGTGCGAGATTTCGATCGAACAGGTCTCGGCGGCGCTCGACCGCTCGACGGCCAACCTGGCGGACTTTCTGGCCGACCCGGCCCCTTCGCCCGGCGCGCCGCTGCGCGCGCAGGAGCGCGCTGTGTCGGTGGCCAATCAGCTGGCCCGGCTTTCGCCGCAGCATCGCGACGTGATCATCATGCGCAACCTGCAGGGCCTGTCGTTCGAGGAAGTGGCCGAACGCTTGGATCGCAAGCCCGGCGCGGTCCGCATGCTCTGGCTGCGAGCCATGGAAAAGTTGCGTCACCTGGCCGAACCGATCGAGTGACAATGGCCCACTCTCAATCGCAAACCACGCGCTGGGCCCCCGACTGCGAGTCGTCGTTGCTCGACGGCCTGTCCCCCGAGCAGCAGCAGCGGCTGACCCAGGTGCTCGACAACTACCTGCGCGGCTTGGAGCGTGGCTTTCCGGCCGACACCGCGGCGCTCGTGGCCGATCACCCCGACCTGGCCGACGTGCTCTCGGCCTACCTCGACCAGCTGCGCGACTTGCACGGCGCGGCGGCGGCCTTCGGCGGCACTGCGAGCGATGAGGCAAGCGCCGACCCTTCAGTGGCCCGACTGGGAGATTTCGACCTGCTGGGCGAGGTCGGCCGCGGCGGCATGGGCGTCGTTTACGAAGCTCGCCAGCGTTCCCTCGATCGCCGCGTGGCCGTCAAGGTGCTGCCGTTCGCCGCCGTGCTCGACGGCGCGCAGATCGTCCGCTTCAAACACGAGGCGCAAGCCGCCGGGCAGTTGCACCATCCGAACATCGTGCCCGTGTATGCCGTGGGCTCGGAGCGGGGCGTCCATTACTACGCGATGCAATTCATCGAAGGCCAGCCGCTCGATCGGGTTGTTCGCGCGTTGCGGCTCTTGGCCGGCAAATCGACGTACCGCGTGGACCAGACGACCGCCGGTTACCCCGCGACAGACTCCCCTGCCCCGCCGGCCCCCGCCTGTGCGCTGGAAGCCACGTGGCCGCAACGCGCCGACTACGTGCGACTGGTTGCCCAGCTGATCTGCCAGGCGGCCGACGCGCTGCAAGCGGCACATGGCTACGGCATCGTGCACCGCGACATCAAGCCGTCGAACCTGCTGCTCGACGGGACCGGCAAACTCTGGGTCACCGATTTTGGCCTGGCGCGATGCCAGAGCGATGCTTCGCTGACGCGCACGGGCCATATCATTGGCACGCGACAGTACATGAGCCCCGAGCAGGCGCGCGGCCGCGGCGCGCTGGTCGATGAGCGCAGCGACGTCTACTCGCTGGGCGCCACGCTCTACGAGCTGCTGACCTTGGAACCCGTGCTGCCCGCCGAAGGCGAACCCTTGCGGCTGCCGGGCGAAGTCGATCCGGTGCGTCCGCGATCGCTGGCCCCTTACGTGCCGCGCGATCTGGAAACCGTGGTGCTGAAGGCCCTCGCCACGGAGCGTGAAGACCGCTATCAAACGGCCGCCGACCTGGCCGACGATCTGCGGCGCGTGTTGGCTGGCGAGCCCATCGTGGCCCGGCCGCCCAGCCTGATCGATCGCGCCAGCCGCGTGGCCTGGCGGCATCGACGCCTGGTGGCCAGCGCCGCCCTGGTGGGCCTGTTGGCGCTGGTGGGTTTGAGCGTCGCCGTGGCGCTCGTCCAGCGGGAAAAGTACCTGGCCCAGCGCAACTTTGCCCGCGCGGAGGACAATTTCCGCCAGGCTCAGAATGCCGTCGATCAGCTGGGCACGCACCTGGCCGAACGTCTGGCCGACGTGCCGGGGGCCGAGCCGGTGCGGCGCGACCTCTTGGAACAGACGCGCGACTACTATCAGCGATTTATCGCCCAGGCGGGGGACGATCCGGCACTGCGCGCCGAACTGGCGCTGACCTACAGCAAGTTGGGCGGCGTGCAACGGAGCATGGGCGAGACCGAGGCGGCCTTGTCCGCGCATCAAGAGGCCGTGAACATCCTGCGACAGCTCGACCAGCAGTCGAGCGCTCCGTGGGAATACCGTGGCCGGCTGGCAACATGCCTGAGCAATTGGGGACTTGCGCTGGCCGCCGCGGGCCGCACCAGCGAAGCCCGTGGGGCGCTCGACGAGGCCTTGCAACTGCAACAGTCGCTGGCCGCGCAACCCGGCGCGACGGCGCAGGACCGGCTGGGGCTGGCGCTGATCTACAACAACCTCGGCGATCTGGAGCGGCAAACTGGCGACAAGGCCAACGCCGAAAAGGCGTTTCGCCAAGCCATCGCCTTGCAGCAGCAGCTGCACGCCGACCGCGCCGACGACGCCGAGGTGCTGCGGCAGCTGGCTACCTCGAACAGCAACCTGGCGGCGGTGGTCGACGACCCGGCCGCGGCGCTGCGGCTCGACCAACTGGCTATCGACTGGCAGCGCAAGGCGCTGGCTCTGCAACCTGGCGATACCCAGCTCCAATGCCAGCTCGCCTTGGCGCTCAACAACCTCGGCGCCGCCGCGGCCCGCAGTGGCGACCAGGGACAAGCCGGCCTGGCCTATCGCGAGGCGATCGAACTGCAAAAGCAGCTGCTGCGGCAAACGCCGCTCGACCGGGCTCTGCGGCGGGACATTGCCGTCAGCTACAACAACCGGGGGTTATCGGCCACGCGGCAGGGCGACGC
>CAZPED010000044.1:0-11399 GCA_964585335.1 uncultured Planctomycetaceae bacterium
CGCGTCATGCCAACTTCGGCTTTCTTTTCCTCGGGCAGCGAGTGCGGCAGCGGCTCGCCGCGCGAGACGTCGGCAAACAGCTCGTCGGGCGTCAGGTAGCTGCCAAACCGCTTGGCTTTCTCTTCAGGGCCCGGCAGCAGCGATCCGCCCGTGGCGCCTTGGGCTTTTGTCGTCCAGGGCGTTTTCGTCATCAGGGCCACTCCGGCCATGCCCAGCCCCAGAAAGTACCGCCGGGTGATGTCGCGGTGTTGCGAGAGAAAATCGTCGAAGCGCTTCATAGCCACGACTCCGCCGGAAAGAACAAAGGAGTTGCCAACGCTCACGGGGGCCGGCTTGCGGTGGGGCCGGCCAGACCGGGGTCGATCTTACCACGCCCCCGGCGGCGAAGCTTCCTTTTTCATTTCGCATCGGGTCTGGCCATGCCTGAGAGATGGCAGGCTGGCAGAGCGTCCAGGCCGAATGGGCATGGCGCGATGGTCGAGCCGAAAACCCGCGACCCTAGCAACTGGCCGGCACCGTGGCTTTGAAGACGGCGTGGGGGGCCAGGTCGAAGCGCGGGGGAAACAGCAAACCCGAGGCCTGCCGCAACAGCCATGACAATGTCGGGCCGACGCCCCGACAGTAGATATAGCGGCGGTTGCCCGAACAGCCCAGCAGGGTCTTGAAGCCATCGGCGGTCTGGCCCACGTGAATGGCGCGGGCGCCGGAACGGAAGGCGTGATCGAGGGCCTCGTAGTTCAGGTTGAAATACAGGTTCGTCTCGGTGCACTGGCTGTAGTCCATGCCCATGAACAGAAAGTGGTACATGTCGCCGTCGAGCAATTCCCAGGTAAAGCCGATCAGGCGGTCGCCGCGGTAGGCCACGCTCAGGGCCAGTTGCTCGGGCAGCTGCCGGGCCAGTTCCAGAAAGAACCCGTGCGAAAGAACTTCGAGCCGGGTCTTCGAATTCATGGCCACGGCCTCGTACAGGCGGTGAACCTCGGGCGTGTAGACCTGGCGAATTTCGCGCAAGCCGGTGAACCGCTCGAAGCGGCAGCCCGCGCCCGCAAACTTGCGCTGCGCCCGCTTGATGTTGGTGCGGTAATGGGTTTTCAGCGCCGAGGTATATTCGCCGAAGTCGGCGAACGATTTTTCCAGTTCGTACATCGCTGGCGAATCGCCGCGAAAATAGCCTTGCCGCAGCAGGCCGTCCATGTCGGACAGTTCGCCTTGGTCGAATTCCTTGAAGACGATGATCCGCGCGCCCTCGCGCCGTGCCAACTGCCGCAATAGCAGGTCGAGCTGCTCGAGCGCGTGCCGCCGGTCGGCGTGCGGCGCGAAGGCCAGGTTGCTTTGCCCCGCCGAAAACGGCAGACCACACATCAAGACCTTGACCTCGGCCAACCCCGGCAGCAGCTTGCGCGCCCAGCCAAGACGGCTGCGAATCGCCGGACTGGCCAGCGACAACAAGTCGACGGGGTACAAGCACAAACTGGCGCAGGCCGCCACGGCGCGGTCCTCGCCGCGAATGATCGCGTGATAAGCGCGAGCCCCGGACGGCAAGGTCCGCTCCAAGGCGCGCAGAAACTCGGGCTGCAAGAAGCACGACGGCGTGGCACGACACCCCTCGTCCCAGTCACTCAAGGGAACGCTGTCGATCGACTCGTAAAGCCCGGCAAGCTGACTCATGATTCACCCGTTCGAGGTTAGGCGACCGCGAGGTAGTCGCGTTGGCGACATGCTTCCACTGGTTGACCAAAGCTGCGCAGTCCCGCGACCTCGAAGCCGTACTGGTCGGCAAGCACGCGCAGCCGTTGCAGCGTATCGGGCGACAGGTCGGTGCCCAGGCTCGTATTGCGCAGCTCACCGGCCAGGGTGAGCATCATCGTTTCGGCCATGCAGGCGTAAACCAATCCCGCGCCCAATCCGATTGGACTAATGAGCGACCCGGGCGGAACGGCGATGATGCCGCCGTCGATGACCAGGACGTCGGGCCGGGCGCTCGTCACGTGCCGGCTGACGTTCGCGGGTCGCGACACGTCGCACACGACGGCCCGGTGTTGCAGGTCGTCGGGCCCGATGACGACGTCGGTGCCGCTGGTCGCGGTAACAACCAGCCGGGCTGCCCGCACCGCGGACCGCGTGGCTTGCGTCAGCACCAGCCAACCGTCTCGTTCCAATTCCGCAATCATCTCGTCGCTGCTGCCCGGTGAGCATTCGAGCAAGCGGGCGGCAAACGTATTGGGTTTGAATTCGCTGCCCTCGCCGTGTCGCGCCGCGATAAAGTCGACCAGGTCGGCGGCTCGCGCCAGCAATCGCTGGCGGACATGGCAGCTGGACGATTTCGGATTGCCAACCAGCGTGAGCTGGCCAACCTCGCCGGCCAATAGCAATGCCATGGCCCGACCGATGGCTCCCGTGGCACCGACAATCGCGGTGCTGGGGGGACTTTCGGCGTGACCGCCGCTCAGGGCGATCGCTCGCAACGCGGCCTCGGCCGACGCCACGGCGGCGTAAGAGTTTCCGGTGGTGACCGGCACGCCTTCGTCGGCAACGACCCGGCCGCCCAACGTGACGACCGAGGTAAACGCCCCCAGCCCGACCAATTGCGCGCCGCGGTCGCGGGCCAGGTGCAGCGCCGCGCGGACATAGGCCGCGGCCTCGGCTTGCGACATTTGCACCAGTTGCTGCGCGGTTCGCGGCAACGTGATGAACTCGCCGTAAATCGTCTCGCCCGTCTTGGCGACGACGCGGCCATGGCTCATCACGAACGGATCGAGCATGCTCGACGCGGTGTCGAACACTCGTTCCAGCGTGTGGTCCTCCAGCCGCGCCAGCGTCGGATCGAGATCGACTATGCCGCTATGGTCGAGCGGGTGCATCAAGAAGGCAAACCGCCGCTCCGCTGGCCGCGGTATTGCCTGCACCCAGGACCTGTCGGCTCTCGCCGGCCGCATTGCCGGCAGCGGCCGCCCGGCGCTGATCGACGCCAGGATCCGTCCGGTATCGCCGGTATCGAACACGGCCAGCGTGCGCTCGAGCGCCACGAGCAACTGCTGGCACTGGGGCCACGTCATGGTCAGCGCCGGCTCGATGCGAATCACCGACTTGCCGTTCAGCGTGGGCGCGACGCGCACTCCTTCGACATTCAGCAGATAGCTGGCTACCAGCGGCGTGAAGAACTCCTGCTCGAGCGCCACGCCCAACAAGCGCTCGGGCCATTGCCAGCGGTCGCCGGCAAACCGCACTCCGAGCAGAAAGCCTTGCCCGAGCACCTCGGCGATCCACTGCGGGTGGCGGCGTTGCAGTTCGAGCAAGCCCTCTTTGAGCCGAGCGCCGTTGCGCTTCACCTGGCGCACCAGTGCGCCGTCGTCGGCCGTCAGCATTTCCAGCGCGGCCAGTCCCGCGCGGCAGGCCAGTGTGTTGGCGGCAAACGTCGACGAATGCCGCAAGGCAAAGCTTTCGCTATAGGCCGCCTCGCTGCACAACACGGCCCCGATCGGCATCAAGCCGCCGCCCAGCGCCTTGGCCAGCGTCATCACGTCGGGCTCAACTCCCGCGGCCAGGCAAGCAAACATCTCGCCCGTGCGGCCCAGCCCGGTTTGAATCTCGTCGACGACCATCAGCACGCCCGCGCGCGTGCAGAGGTCGCGTACTGCCGCTAAATAGTCGGTCGGGGGCACGACAATGCCCCCTTCGCCTTGGATCGGCTCGACCAGGAAGGCCGCATAGTAGCCGGGCCGCGCCTCGAGTTCCTCGCGCAGCGCCGCGACGTCGCCGTAGGCAATGGCGCGAAAGTCGCTGGCCGGCGCGCCGCAACCCGATTGATAATGCGGATTGCCCGTGGCCGAGAGCGCACCCAGCGTTTTGCCGTGAAAGCTGTTGAGCGTGGAGAGGTCACCCCGGCGCCCCGTGGCGATGCGGCAGAGCTAAATGGCGGCCTCGACCGCTTCGGCGCCGCTATTGGTAAACGTCGCGTAGCACAAGTTCGCCGGACCAAGGGCCAGCAACCGCTCGGCCAGCTGACCGGCGGCGTCCAACAGGGCCGGTTGCAAGAAGCTGGGCTCACCCATTTGTTGCACGTCGTGCAGGCTCTGCCAGATCGGCGCGGGATTGTAGCCGAACGGCAGCGCCCCGTAGGCGGCCATGCCGTCCAGATATCGCCGGCCCTCATCGTCGATCAGCTCGCAGCCCTCGCCGCGCACGAACCGCTTGTCTAGCCAGAAGCGTTCCAGCAAGCCTGCCAGGTGAGGGTTGACGCACCGCGCATAGGGATGCGACTCAATCGCTTCCCAGCCAAGCGCGGAGAACTTCGGCCGCGGCTGGTTGCCTTTCGAGTCCGCTCGATCGGCCAGGCCCTCGGCCACTAAAGGATTCATGCAATGCTCTCGCTATCTATTGACGGTGCCGGGGCGACCGTTGACCAGTCCGGGCGTGGCAACTGGCCTTCGCAGTCCACGACGATCGAGCGAGGCCGTGGAGCGCCGGGGACGTGAGCCTGGAACCCATTCACGAACACAACCGGTCCCAAAAGACAACGACTGGCACGTCAGCGACGCTGTTGTTTGCGCGAAGCGGCAAAGTATCTACAGCATCCTGAGGAAACGACCAAGGCCAGTAGTCATCTAGCCGATCATCGCGACGCCCCGGCGTCGCGCGTGGCGCGCAACCGACAAGCGGGGTCACGATCGTGTCTGCTGCCGTTGCGCTGGACTGAAGGTGCCGTGGCGCAGGCCTGAAGGCGTCACTCGGTGATGCATCACCGCGCGCGGCGCCGCTAACTTTGGCACGCCAAAAGGTGCATGCACACCTGGCGCGCATGGCGACTTTGACTCGCCGCACGAGGCAATGCCGGCCCCCAGAGGCGGCCCCCGGCGATTTGCCGCGCGCCGCAGCCGTGCCGAAGCGAGAGCGACCGCTTACTTCTTGGCGACCAGTTTGCGGACAGCCTTGGGCTTCTTTTTCAGCCGCGCCAGGGTTTTGGCGCCCGCCCTGGCCCGCGCCGCACCGAGGCCGCGAGCCGTGACGACCACCGTATCGCGGACGTTTCGAGGCGCACTTGCCCGCGACGGAGCCCCTGGTTGCAGCAATCCCAACAGGCGTCCCACTTGCACGTGGTGCTCGAGGGGATGCCGCAGATGGCGACGGGGCTCGAGCCGGTAGTGGTTTTGCCGCCCTACGCGCTGCCGCTTCAGATAGCCGCCCTGCTCCAGATCGACGACGATCCGCTGGACGGCCCGTTCGGTTATCCGCACCTTGGCGGCGATGTCGCGGATGCGGATATCGGGCCAGATCGAGATGCAGTAGAGAACGTGGGAATGGTTGCTCAGAAAGGTCCAGTCGGTGGACTGCACGTCGTCGGTCGCGTTGGTCACTTCAGCTCATTCCCCCGCGGCCGTCGCTCCTCAGGGCCTGCGCACTGCCAGGAATACGAATTCACGTAACCCATTTCCTGAGTTTAGCTTGCAATCCGGTGGCCGTCAATTAAGCGGCCGGTCGTGCCAGTTGACGGGGATTTGCCGCACTGCGATGCCGGCCGGGCCGGGGATCATAGGATATCCATTACACGTCTTTTATGTCGTCCATTCCGCACGCGCTACCGCGGCCACCGGTTATCTTGGAGCGCAATGTTCGATGCTTACGCGACGCCTCAACGATGGGGCAAGCAGCCCGCGCAGCGCGCGACCTTACGGTTTTGCAATAAACCGCGCGAGTCTGCACGCCATCGGTAGGGATGCTGCTTTCTGCAAGCACGCTGACGGTTTTTTAATGTGCCGCGCGCAGTGATTCGCAGCCGCGCAAGCGCGCTTCAACTTTCGTGACAAATTCGTAAGCGAACCTCGTTTTTGCCGCAAAAGGCGAACATTTTGAGCGGATCGAACGAACTGGTGTTTAGGAACAGATTGACGACATCAAAGTCCGGTCTTAGTATTCGTCTCTAGTGGGTCATCTAATTCGTGATTCACAATTTCTTCACTCGCGGGGAGGAGTCGATCGATGCAGGCACGCACGTTGGCAGTGAAGTCAACGTCGGCATCGGCTCAACTCCTGGGCGGCCCTGCGGCGCGCGAGAGTTAAAGAAGATGTGCGTTGACGTCTTCCTCTCCATTGGTCCTCATGGTCCAGTTCGCGATTCAAAAGGAACGAGCTAGAAGGATATGAAACCGTCACCGAAGTCGGCCGCCGTCCTGGCCCTACTTTGCATTTCGCTGCCTGCCTGTGCTCGCAAGGAAGAACAGCATCACGAAGCCCACAAAATCGTAGTTACCTCGCCGCAATCGAAAGACGTCACGCTGATGCAGCGATACGTCTGCCAGATCCACTCGCAGCGCCACATCAAGGTGCGGGCGCTCCAAATGGGCTATCTCGAGGCCATTCCAGTCAAGGAAGGCCAACAGGTCAAGGAAGGGGACTTGCTGTTCAAGGTCCGTCCCATTCTCTACCAGGCCAAGTTCGACGCCGAGAGCGCCGAGGCCCGCCTCGCCCGCCTGGAATTCAACTACACCCAAAAGCTGTTTCAAGACAAAGTCGTCTCGCAAAACGAAGTGCTGTTGCTCGAAGCCAAGCTGGCCAAGGCCGACGCCAAGGCCAAGCTCGCCGGTGCCGAGCTGGACTTCACCACGGTCAAGGCGCCCTTCGACGGCATCATCGACCGCTTGCAGCTCCAGCACGGCAGCCTCGTGCAAGAGGGCGAAATCCTCACCACGATGTCGGACAACAGCCTGATGTGGGTCTACTTCTACGTGCCCGAGGCGCGATACCTCGAATACATGGCCGACCTCAAGCACCGACAGGAAGACTTACAGATCGAGCTGGAGCTGGCTAATGGCGAGAAATTTCCGCAGCTTGGCAAGATCGGCGCCATCGAGGCCGACTTCAATAACACGACCGGCAACATTCCGTTTCGCGCCGACTTTCCCAATCCCGAACGTATCCTGCGTCACGGCCAAACCGGCACGGTGGTGATTCGCCGCGTGCAGAACAACGCCGTCATCATTCCGCAGCGGGCCACGTTCGAAGTGCTCGACAAACGCTACGTCTACGTCGTCGACGACGAAAACGTGGCGCATCAGCGCGAGATCAACATTCAAAACGAGCTCGAAGACGTTTACGTCCTCAAGAAGGGCGTGTCCCCCGAGGAGAAGATCGTCCTCGAAGGCATTCGCCAGATTCGCGACGGCGACAAAGTGGAGTTCGACGTCGAAGAACCCGAAAAGGTCGCCGCCCGTTTGAAGTACCACGCGGAGTAGCGGCCGCTCCGGATCAGGCACTGGAGGAATCTCGCCGGATTCTTCTCACACCATGTTCTCAAAATTTCTTCACCGCCCTGCCCTGGCGATCGTCATCTCGATCATCATTTTGTTCCTGGGCGGACTGTCAATCAAAACCCTGCCGATCTCGCAGTTCCCCTCGGTGGCGCCGCCCAGCGTGGTCGTCACCGTGGCCTACCCCGGCGCCAGCGCCAACGTGCTGGTCGACTCGGTGCTGGTGATCCTCGAACAGGCCATTAACGGCGTGCCCGACATGCGCTACATGGCCTCGGCCGCCACCAGCGCCGGCGAAGCCACGATCATGATCATTTTCGAGCCCGGCACCGACCCGAACGTGGCGGTCTTGAACGTGCAGAACCGCATTCAGACCGTCAAGAACCGCCTGCCGCCCCTGGTCGAACGCGAAGGCATCATCGTCATGCAGGCCATGACGAGCATGCTCATGTACGTCAATATCTACAGCACCGATCCGAACCACGATCAGAACTTTCTCTACAACTACGCGTTCGTCAACCTGCTGCCCGAAATCAAACGGGTGCGCGGTATCGGTAGCGCCACGATTCTCGGCAGCCGCCAGTATGCCATGCGGGTCTGGCTCGATCTCGACCGCATGCGGGCCTACAACCTCTCGTCCGAAGACGTCATGAAGGCCCTCGGCGAACAGAGCATGATCGGCTCGCCCGGACGACTCGGCCAGGCGACGGGCCGCACCTCGCAAACCGTCGAGTACGTGCTCACCTGGGTCGGCCGCTACAACAAGCCCGAACAGTACGAAAACATCGTTCTCCGCGCCAGCCCCGAGGGCGAAATCCTGCGGCTCAAAGACGTCGCCCAGGTCGAGCTCGGCCCCTCCTACTACAACATCTATTCCGACATCGACGGCCACCCCTCGGCCGCCATCGTGCTCAAGCAGCTGCCGGGCACCAATGCCGCCGTGGTGATCGAAGAGGTCAAAAAGCTGCTCGAGGAAGTCAAGGAATCGTCGTTTCCGCCGGGCATGACCTTCGAAGTCAGTTACGACGTGTCGAGTTTTCTCGAGGCGTCGATCGAGCAGGTGTTGCACACGCTGTTCGAAGCGTTCGTGCTCGTGTCGCTCGTGGTGTTCCTGTTCCTCGGCGATTGGCGGTCGACGCTGATTCCGACCCTCGCGGTGCCGGTTTCGCTCATCGGCACGTTCTTCTTCCTGCAACTGCTCGGGTTGTCGATTAACCTGATCACGCTGTTTGCCCTGGTGCTGGCCATCGGCGTGGTGGTCGACGACGCCATCGTGGTCGTCGAAGCCGTGCACGCCAAGATGCACGAGAAACACCTCTCGCCCTATCGCGCCACGCAAGAAGTGATCAACGAAATCAGCGGCGCCATCATCGCCATCACGCTGGTCATGACGGCCGTGTTCGTCCCCGTGACGTTCATGACCGGCCCGGTCGGCACGTTCTACCGCCAGTTCGGCATCACCATGGCCACGTCAATCGTGCTTTCGGGCGTGGTCGCCCTGACGCTCACGCCCGTGCTGTGCGCCATGATCCTCAAACCGCACACGGGGCACGCCAAGCGCGGCCCGCTGGCCAGGCTGCTGGGCCTGTTCGACCGGGGTGTTGAAAAAGTCACTGGCGGGTACGCGTCGTTCTTGCGCCCCATTGTCACGCGCCGCCTGCTGACCAGCGGCGTGATCATGGCCTTTGGCGCGGCCATCTTCGTGGTCAACACCCAACTGCCGGCCGGTTTCATTCCGCTCGAAGATCAGGGCATGATCTACGGCATCATTCAGACCCCGCCCGGGTCGACGATCGAGTACACCAACTCGAAGTCGCAAGAGTTGCAGGAGATTGCCAAGACGATCGACGGCGTGAACTCGGTCTCGTCGCTGGCCGGCTACGAAGTGCTCACCGAAGGCCGCGGATCGAATGCCGGCACGTGCCTGATCAACTTGAAGAGCTGGTCCGAGCGCAAAATGACCTCGAAAGAGATCATTCAGGAGCTCGAACACAAGGGCCGCGCGATCTCGAACGTGAAGCTGGAGTTCTTCGAGCCTCCCGCGGTGCCTGGCTTCGGCGCCGCCGGCGGTTTCTCCGTGCGCGTGTTGGACAAGACCAACACGATGAATTACAAGCAGCTGGGCGAAGTAACCGACAAGTTCATGGAGGCCCTGGCCAAGCGCAAGGAGGTCAAGGGCCTGTTCACCTTCTTCGCCAGCAACTACCCGCAGTATGAAGTGGTCATCAACAACGACGTGGCCATGCAAAAGGGAGTGTCGATCGCCAAGGCCATGGACAACCTGTCGATCGTGGTCGGCAGCACCTGGGAACAGGGCTTCATCCTGTTTGGCCAGTTCTACAAGGTGTTTGTCCAATCCAAGCCCGAGTTCCGGCGCTACCCCGAGGATCTGGAGAACATGTTCGTCAAGAACGAGGAGGGAGAGATGGTTCCCTACTCCGCGTTCATGCAGATCAAGAAGCTGCAAGGTTTGAACGAAATCAACCGCTACAACCTGTATCCGTCGGCGGCCATTCAAGGCGCGCCGGCCCCGGGCTACAGTAGCGGCGAGGCCATCAAGGCGATCGAGGAAGTGGCCGCCGAAACGCTGCCCCGCGGCTACGGACTCGGCTGGGAAGGCCTGTCGTACGACGAGGCCGGCAAAGGCAACCTGGCCATCTACATTTTCCTGATCGTCGTGATCTTCGTGTACCTCGTGCTCGTCGGCCAGTACGAAAGCTTCATCCTGCCGCTGGCCGTGATCATGTCGCTGCCGGTGGGTATCTTCGGCTCCTTTCTGTTTCTACAGGCCATGGGCCTGGCCAACGACGTCTACGCACAGATCGGCCGGGTGATGCTAGTCGGTCTGCTGGGGAAGAACGCGATCTTGATCGTTGAATTCGCCGTGCAGCGGCACCACGAGGGAGTGAGCATCAAGGACGCCGCCGTCGAAGCCGGCAAACTGCGCTTCCGGCCGATTCTGATGACCAGCTTCGCCTTTATCGCCGGTCTGATCCCGCTGGTCCGCGCCACCGGCCCCGGGGCGATCGGCAACCGCACGATTGGCACCACCGCCGTCGGCGGCATGCTGCTGGGCACCGTCATCGGCGTGCTGGTCATTCCCGGTCTCTACTATCTGTTCGCGGCGGTTTCGGGCGACCGCAAACTGCTGCAAGACGAGACCGACGAACCGCTCAGCGAAGTCGTCGAGCAACATTAAGTACGTGCCCGACACGCGCCTGGCGCCGGCTCGCCGCGCAAAGCGGCGTCGAGCCACCTCGTTGTTTTGATTGATCAAGCGCGAGATTTAGTCGTCTCGCTCTGCGCCGGAGCACGCCGCGCCGCGAGACGTCGCCGCCGGTGCGCTGCCACGCGCGGCCATTGAAGAACGCGAGCGCCGCGGCGCGAGTGCTAGCGGAAAGTGGGTCCGCAAACTCGCCGCAGCCGCTACCACGCGCAGCGGAGCGAGAAAATACACGAGGCAATCAGCCAACGTCGGACGTCGCTCGAGCCGGCTCGTCGGGCTCAGCGTCTCGACGGCTGATTCAACGACAGCTACTCGAAAATGACTTCGCACCCGCGCACCAATCAGACGACGCAGCCATGAGGGTCGCACCTGCTATCACGCTGTCAGACAGCGACCGCGCGACTTTGGAGCGCTGGGCGCGCGGCCGCTCGACGCCGGCGCGGCTGGTGCTGCGGTCGAGAATCGCGCTGCTGGCCGCTACCGGAATGCTCAACGCCGAGATCGCCCGCGAGCTACGCTGCGGGACCAAGACGGTATGCCTGTGGCGCCGCCGCTTTGCGGAACGCGGCATCGCGGGCATCGAGAAGGATGCGCCGCGCGGCGGCCGGCGCTCGGCGGCTTCGGCGGCGCTCGTTGAGCAAATCCTGCACAAGACGCTGCACGAGTCGCCCCCCCGCCGCTCGCGCTGGAGCACCCGCTCGCTGGCGGCAGCGCTCGGCACTTCGCCCGCCATGGTGCAGCGCGTCTGGAAGGCCCACGGTCTGACAGCACGCTAGCAGGGGCAATCGGCCCCCGCATAAGACCCCATCTGGCTGAATCAGGGCCGCTAGCTGCGCCCTCGCGCCCGCTGCTGGCAGGTCGAATTGTTAGACTGTAACGGCTTTTCTCAATTCGCCGCTGCCGGATAACCCTTGGCGACGATTCAATCC
>CAZPED010000045.1:0-11361 GCA_964585335.1 uncultured Planctomycetaceae bacterium
TTGGAGGCGTCGATGGCGTAGCTCAGCTTGAGTTTCGCGTAGGGGTCGCCACCGCCGGCCTTGGCGGCCACGATAATGGCCTTCGAGAGCTTGCTCCAGAGCTTGCCGCGCTTGTTGTCTCGCAGGGCCTTCTTATGCGCGATATTGGCCCAATGTGAATGACCAGCCATGAACCTGCACTCGCTGCCCGTTGCGTCCGATGTCGCTTGCTGAATTGTATTGCGGCGCGGTCAAGTTGGCCGGGGGGGGGCCGGCTACTTCGTTTCCGCAGGCACGGCTTGCGCCTGGGCGAGCTTTTCGCGAACCTGTTTGGCCTTGTCGGCGTCGCCGTGCTTTTCCAATTGCGCGAGGGCGCGCTGCCAGGTTTCGATCGCCGCGGCCGATTCGCCCGCCTTCAGTTGCGCTTCGGCCAGGTGGTCGAGCACCGTGCCGTCGGGCTCCTCGCTCGAAGCGGCCGCCGCCTTGAGTTCGGCCACGGCCTCGGGGTATCGGCCCAGGCGATAGAGCACCCAGCCCAGGCTATCGCGGTAAGCCGTGTTCTTCGGCTCCTTGGAGACGGCGTACTGAATCATCTGGTAAGCCAGGTCGAGGTGCTTGCCGGCGTCGGCCCACACGTAGCCCAAGTCGTTCTGAGCGCCGACGTCTTCGGGGAACTCGTCGAGCACCTGTTCCAGCCATTCCTCGGACTCGGCCGGCTTGTTGCCGAGCACCGCCAGATTGGACAGCACCAGGCGGGCATCGCGGACGACCTCGCGCGCCTCGGGCGAATCGTACTGGTCGTCGAATTTTTCCAGTAGCGCCTGATAGCTTTGCCGCGCGGCGTCGTAGCGCTTGGCGTGATATTCGATCCAGGCGGTGCGGCTGACAAACCGGGGGGCGTCTTTCTGCAACTCGGCGGCGCGGCGGGCCTCGGCCAGGGCCTCGTCGGTGTGGCCGCTCATTTCGAGCGCGCCGGCCAGGTAAAAATGCAGCGCCGCGTTATCGTCGGCCAGGATCTTGTCATTCAGTCCGCGCTGGAACACGGCGACCGCGTCGGCATACTGGTTGGCCATGAACAGCTCCAGGCCCCAAGTGATGTAGACCTCGGAAGCCTTGGCCGGGTTCGACTTGGCGGCCAGCTCGAACAGCGTGCCGGCCGTCGTGTAGTCCTTCAGCTCGACCGCCAGCAGGGCTGCCGCCAGGCGGTCTCCGTAGCGGACTTTGTCGGGATCGGCCGCCAGTTGCTGCTGCGCTTCGGCCACGACGGCTTTGGTCAACTCGGCGTCGTCAATCAGTTCCTTGACCGACTGGCCCAACTGCGAAAGGTTGCCGATGCGGCCGGCGCTATCGCCCAAGTCGGTCAGCAGCTTGGCCGGCTGTTTGAGCTTGCGGTGAATCTCAATCAGCCCCTGATAGGCTTCCAGCGGCGGACGCGTGCTCTTGCGGCCCAGCAAATCGACAAACGTCTGTTCGGCCTTATCCAGCTGGTTGGCCTGCAAATACTTCTGCGCCAGCAGGTACGACAGCGGCACGTTGTCGAGGTCGGCCGCGTGCGCCTTTTCCAGGCGGGCAATCAACTGGTCTTGCTGGCCCAACTCGGCGAGCACGTCGGCCAACAGCAGGTAGGGCCCCGTGCCCTGACTGGAGAAATGCTTGTCGAGATAGGTTTCGAGTTTCGCCAGCGCTTGCGCCGGTTGTTTCCGCCGAGCTTCGACACGAGCCTGGTTGTAAATCGCCAGGGCTTCGTCGGGCTTCAGCTGGTTGGCTTTTTCAAACGCGGCGGCAGCTTCGTCGGCGCGGCCCGCTTCGAGAAAGCTTTCGCCAAACAGCTGGTAGGCCAGCTCGGCCTTGTTGAGCAGCATTTTTTGCGCGCGGGCATCGAGGCCGTATTCCTGCGGCTTTTCCAACGCCTGGTAGACCTGGCCGAAGTAGTGCGCCGCCTGGTCGTACTTCTTGGTCAGAAAGCTCAGCCGGCCCAGCTCCATCCACAGCGGCACTTGCGCGGCCTTGGGTTTGGCGGCCGCGCCGGGCTGCTGGGCATTCTTCTGATAGATCGAGGCGGCCGTCTCGCACAATTTCAGCGCGCGAGCCAGGTCGCCTTCTTCGGTCAGGTAGCTGGCCAAACGTTCGAGCAGCACCGGGTCGGTCGGCTCGCGCTCGGCCATGATCAGCGCGTAACGCACTCCCTCGGCCTGGCGGTTGAGGTTGAACGCCAGCGGCACGATCTCGCGCAGCGGCGCGATGGCGCGCGGATCGTAGCGAAACGCCCGCTCGTAATTGCGCAGCGCGCGGGGGTAGTCTTGTTTTTGCTCGGCGACGCGTCCGGCGGCAAACAGCGCCAGCGCGCGAATGCGGTCTTCCTCGGCCGCCGTGCGCTTGACTAGCGGCTCGAGCGGCGCGACGGGGTCGTCGATTTCGCTGGCCGGCTGCAGCGGAGTCTGGCTGGCGGGCGGAAGCGGCAAAGGGGCATCGACCGGAGCCGACCACACCCAGACTGCCTGACACACGAGCAGCGTGGCGAGTGCCACCACCGCGAGCTGGCGATTGCGTCGCATATTTGACCTCGCAACTTCGTGCAGTAACGGACCGCTGACGGCCCGAACCAACCGCGGGCGATTTGCCAGCGGCACGGTCGCGCGCGGCAGCCACTTCGGTTGCAGCCGAAACGAGCGCCCGGCTGGCTTCGGCCCCTTGGCCGGTGGGCTGCTAGCGCGGCTTGCGCTTGGCCAGCACCTTGGCGGGCTTTTTGGCGACCGCGGCGGGCTTTTTCTTCGGATGCGCTGCCGCCTTCTCGCGCGGGCCCCGCTTCTCGGCCGCCTTGGCCAGCGCCTTCCGCTCGGCCGCTTCTTTTTCCTTGTCCTTGGGCTTCTTCTTTCCTTCAGGCTCGCCCTTGGCGGCTGCCGGAGCGGGCACGGGCTCGGGCGGCTTCTTGGGCGCGCGCTTGGGGAATCGTTCCTTGGCGTCGGGAGCGATCGACAGCAGCAGATCGCGTAGCGACTGCGAGAACGGGTTGGCAAAGAACTCGGCCCCCAGCTCGTGCAACAGCGCGCCGAACTCCAGGCCCTTGCTCTTGGGGATGGCCCGCTCCATGCCGGGCACGACGGCGGCCTGTGCTTCGTCCTCGCTGATGACGCCCAGCACGTACAGTGCGCCGAGGGTGCCCTTGTCGACCGGAATCGAGTGGCCACCCAGGCCGTGCTGCGTCAGGTAGGCCACGTTGAAGGGCGTGGCCCCTTGCAGTTTCTGCAGCCGCTTGACTGCCACGCCGATATTCTGCTTCTTGAGCTGTTCGAGATCGAACGAGTAGTCGGTTTCGAACACGCTTTGCAGCACGCCCTTGACCCGCGCGGCCGCGCCCGCCGAGTCGGGCAGTTGGCTCATTACCTCGGCCAGTTCCTTGACCGTGCTGACGCGGATTTCGTTCCAATCGAAGAACGCGGCCCGCAGTTTGGCAAAGGCCTCGACGGCGGCGTCGTAGCGGGCGTTTTCCAGGCAGCAGGCGAACAGCAGGCTTTCGAGCAACGGCAGGTCGCCCTTGGTCGGAGCGTACTTGTAGGTACGCTTGAGCACCTTGTGCGTCTTGTTGAGCGTTGCGGCGCGATTCGGTGTAGTCATGCCAGTCTCAGGGAGTCGAACGAACTATCTATCGGGGCGGGAGGGTTCAATCGCGGGGGCGGGGGGCAATATGTCAATCTAGGTCGGCGCAGGCTCGTCGTCCGCCCCCTCGTCCGACGATTCGTCGGTTTCAACGGGCTCGGACGGCAGCACGGACTTCAAAATCTGGCTGATTTCAATGGAACGCTTGACACCCAAGTCTAGCACGAACGCCAAACGGGGGGTGTAGCGGGTGTCGATTCGCTTGGCCACCTTGGTTTGCAGAAATCCCGCAGAATTTTGCAGGCCCCGCAGGCTCAGCTGCTGTTTCGTTTCATCCCCCATAATCGATACGTGCACCTTGGCCTGGCGCATATCCGGCGACACCTCGACGTAGGTCACGGTGACGTCGCTGACGCGCGGATCCTTAAGTTCCGTCAAAATGGCCATGCTGACCACTTCGCGGATGGCTTCGGCAGCTTTTTGTACACGTCGGGAACTCATGCCAATCGACGACTCGCAGGCGCTGGGACGCGGCCAGGACGCATCCCCGGGAAATTAGAACGTGCGGGCAAACTCTTCGACCTTGTAGGCTTCCAGGATGTCGCCTTCCTTGAGGTCGTTGAAACCGCCGAGCTTCATGCCGCATTCCATGCCTTCGCGCACTTCGCGCGCGTCGTCCTTCTCGCGCTTCAGCGAGTCGAGCGCGTAATCGCCGATGATGCGATTCTCGCGAATCACCCGCACCCGCGAGTTCCGCTGAATCGTACCGGCCAGCACCCGGCAACCGGCGATCGTGCCCACGCGGCTGATGGCGAACGTGCGTTGCACCAGGGCCCGGCCGAGCTCGACTTCCCGCTTTTCCGGTTCGAGCATGCCTTCGAGGGCCGCCTTCAGGTCGCCGGTCAGCTTGTAAATGATCTCGTAGCGGCGAATCTGCACGCCGCGGTCGTCGGCCAACAGCCGCGCCTTTTCGTCGGGCACGACGTTGAAGCCAATGATGATCGCGTCCGAGGCGTCGGCCAGGTGCACGTCGGCCTCGCTAATGCCGCCCACCGTGGCTTGCAGCAGCTTGATCTTCACTTCCGGATGTTCGAGCTTGGTGAGCTCCTTCTGGATCGCTTCGATCGAGCCCCGCACGTCGGCCCGCAGAATGATGTTGAGCGTCTGGACTTCCTTTTGTCCCAGCCGCTCGAACAGGGTTTCGAGCGTGACGTGGGCCGGCGCGCCGCCCAGCGAGGCGCGGCGAACTTTGTTTTCGCGCTCGGCGGCGATCTGCCGGGCCGTGGCAATGTCGGCCAGCACGTAAAACCGCTCGCCGGCGGCAGGGGCCACGTTCAGGCCCGTCACGTTCACGGGCATCGAGGGGCCCGCCTCACGGTGCGTGGTGTCGCCACGCAGCGTATCGTACATGGCTTTGACGCGGCCGTAGGCGGCGCCGCAGACCAGCGCGTCGCCAATCCGCAGGGTGCCGTTCTGCACGATCAGCTTGGCGACCACGCCACGGCCTTCGTGCAGCTCGGCTTCGAGGCAGGTGCCCACGGCTTGCCGCTGCGGATTCGCGCGGTAGTCGCGCAGTTCGGCCAGGGTGAGCAGCGTTTCCAGCAGGTCGTCGATGCCCACGCCGGTCGTGGCGCTGGTTTTGACCACTTCGGTGTCGCCACCCCATTCCGAGGGCAACAACTCGTTGGTCGCCAGTTGCTGATAAATGCGCTGGATGTCCACGCCGGGCAGGTCGATCTTGTTGAGCGCCACGACGATCGGCACTCCGGCCGCCTTGGCATGGCTGATGGCTTCCTCGGTCTGCGGCATCACGCCGTCGTCGGCCGCCACGACCAGCACCGCGATGTCGGTAACGTTGGCGCCGCGCGCCCGCATTTCGGTGAAAGCTTCGTGGCCGGGCGTATCGACGAACGAAATCAGCCGGCCGTCCTTCTCGATCTGGTAAGCGCGAATGTGCTGCGTGATGCCGCCGCTTTCGCCGCTGACCACGTTGGTGCCGATGATCCGGTCGAGCAGCGACGTTTTGCCGTGGTCGACGTGGCCCAAGAACGTAATCACCGGCGGCCGGTGCTCCAGCAGCGCCGGGTCGTCGGACTCTTGTTGCAGTTGTTCGAAGGTTTGCTCGGCCAGGTCGACCGGGCGCTTGATGTCCACTTCGACGCCCAGTTCGACGGCCAGCAGCTCGGCCGTTTCGGCCTCGATTTCGGCGTTGATATTGGCCATCGTGCCCAGGGCCAGCAGCTGCCGCAGCACCTGTTGGGCCGGAATGCCAATTGCCTCGGAGAACGTGCGGACGGTGCAGGGCAATTCGAGCGTGGCCTTGCCTTTGCGAGGAGCCGCGGTGTTGGCGCCCGTGCGCTTGATCACCCTGGCGCCGCGGCGGCGCGTTGCCTGATCGTCCTCTTCGCTTCGGGGGCGCTGGTCGGAGCCGGCGCGGCGACGGCTGAGTTGCCGTTGCTCGCGACCGCCCAGCAGCGATTCGTCACCCTTTTCCGCCGGGGCGCCGTGTCCGCCGGGGCGCCGTCCGCGGGCGGCCGGCGGCGCTGCCGCGGGGCCACCCACCATTTCCTTGGGGCGCGCCGGCCGTTGCCGCGGAAACGACTCGGCGGATTTGGCGCCGCCCTCGTCGGGCGTGTCGCGGCGCTTGTCTTGTTGCTTGCGAACGTGGTCGATCAGCGGCTTGGTGCCACCAGCCCGACTGGCCGCCTTGATGGCGTCGATCGGCAGCCGCAGGTCGGGTTTTTGGGGCGTCACTTCGGGCGGAGCGGCCGCCGCCACGGGCTGCGACACGCTGGGCAGCGGGGCCAACTTGATCGAGGTGGCTGGCTTGGGGCTGGTCGGACGCGGCGCGATCGGCTTGCCGCCATCGCCAGCCGACTTCTTGCGCATGCGCTCGAGCACCGGAATCTTTTCGGCGACAGTGCCGGCCGGCGGCACATAGTCTTCGCGCCGTAAGGCTGCCGGCTCGGCCGGAGCTTCCACCGGTGGCGGCGCGACAACCGGGGCCACCACGGGTTGCGGCGCCGCGGGCGCCGGCGTCGAGACCACAGGGATTGGCGTGGTCGGACGCGGACGTGCGGGCGCAGGGCGGCTCGTCTGGCCGCCGGCCACGTAGGCTTTGACTCGATCGACTTCTTCGTCCGTCAGGCTGGCTAACGCCGAGCCTTTGCCGGTGACACCCGCAGCGGTGCAAATGTCAACCAGGACTTTGCTGTCGAGCTTGAGTTCTTTCGCTAACGAATAAATACGAACGGGCAAGTTTGAGCCCTCCCTCGCGCCAAGTCACGGCGAGCCAATGCTGCGCTGCCGGGACTTTAGAATACCTTATTCCATACTCGCGGTCTCCCTGGTGGACCTCGACGGATCTCAACCGTCGGCCGGCGGCGGCTCCTCGGAAGAGGCCGTTTCGACGGCCGTTGGGCCGGGAACTTGTTCGCCTAGCTGCGGACCGCCTTGGGCCGCCTCGGCGGCTTCGGCCGCGGCGGTGGCCGCCTCGATACGTTCCTGCTCGCGCTGGCGGCGCCGTTCGAGCGCCGCCGCCGCCTCGGCTTCCTGGGCCTTGGCTTCGGCTTGCTCGACGATCTTGTTCGCCTGGGCTTCGTCCAGCTCGCCCATCTCCATCAGCGCGTCGGGTTCGATAATCGAGAGGTCGTCATAGGTCAAAAAGCCCTCGCCCACCAGCTTTTCGCTCAGGCTTTCATCGACCCCGTCAATGGCCGAGAATCCACCCACGGCCCGCTCGATCGATTCGTCGAGCTCCTCGCGGGTCATGATTTCGATGTCCCAGCCGCACAGCTTGCTGGCCAGCCGCACATTCTGGCCGCGGCGGCCAATGGCCAGCGACAGCTGATCCTCGCGCACCAGCACGATGGCCCGGCCGAGCATCTGGCAGAGAATGACTTCTTCGACTTCGGCCGGCTGCAAGGCGTTGGGAATCAGCACTTGCAGGTCGTCGCTCCAGCGGACGATGTCGATCCGCTCGCCAGCCAGCTCGTCGACAATGTTCTTGATGCGGTTGCCGCGCACGCCCACGCAGGCGCCCACGCAGTCGACCCGCTGATCGGAACTGCTCACGGCCACCTTGCTGCGGTAGCCGGGCTCGCGGGCCATGGCCCGGATTTCGATGACGCCATCGGCGATTTCCGGAATCTCCTGCTCGAACAGCCGCTGCACGAGCTGCGGCCGCGTGCGGCTCAAAATCACCTTCACGCGGCTGCCCGCCTTGCGCACTTCGAACACCGTGGCCCGCACGCGTTCGTTCGGGTGATGAGTTTCGCCGGGAATTTGTTCGCTGCGGGGCAGAATGGCTTCGACGTTCGACAACGAGACCGTGGCGGCGCCGCCTTCGTAGCGCTGCACCACGCCGGTGATCATCTGGCCGATCAGTTCGTGATATTCGTCGTACAGGGCATCGCGTTCGGCCTCGCGGATCTTCTGAATCATCACCTGCTTGGCCGTTTGCGCGCCAATACGGCCGACGGTTTCCTCGGGGTCGAGGGGAACGCCGTTGTGGGTGCCGCTGATCGAGCCGTCTTTGCGGTCGATCTGCACCACGATGTCTTCTTCCTCGCCATACTGCTTCTTGGCGGCCGACACGAGGGCCGCTTCGATCGCGCTGAACACGATTTCCTTATCGACGTTCTTGTCGCGATGGATGGCATCGACGATTCGCAGAATTTCATTGGCGTTCATGGTTGATGGAAATTCCCCTCCGGGGTCGTTCGAATTGTCGGGTTAAGCCGCGGTCGGTCCGTCGCCGAAATCGTCGAGCCGCTGGTGACCGGCTGCCTGATTTGGCGAACCTGGACTCCGCAACCGCCCCTCACCGAATTGTAAAACCGCCTCTAAATTGTTGGCGCCCCGCTGAGCGGTGCGCGTTATCGCACTTTTTGTTCGCCCGGCTCTACTTGTTTGCCGCCAGGTCGCACCCAATTGCGTCCACTGGCCCGGTCGAACAGGTGGCACTGCGTGGCATCGACGGTCACGCTTACCTGGTCTCCGACTTGCCAGCCGCTGCGCGGCCCTAGCTTAGTTACTACGTAAGCCGGCTCGTTTTTGTGCTTTTCGTCACCTCCGCCGGCCTGGGGGCCGGGCAGTTCCAAGGTTGCCAGCGTCGCGTCGCCCAAAGATTCCATCACGCACACCCGCGCTGCCAGGCTCCCGGCAACGCCCGGAGGCTGCAAACGCAAGTGTTCCGGCCGCACTCCTAACTCTACGCTTTCGCCCTCGCCGGGCAGAGCGTCCAATGGCCGCCCGGCCAGGTCGATCGTCACGCCGCCGCGCTGAAACTTTGGCCGGCCGGTTTGCCGGCTGAAAGTTCCCGCGATGAAGTTCATGGCTGGCGTGCCGATAAACCCCGCCACAAAGCGGTTGGCCGGCCAGTCGTAAACTTCGAGCGGCGCTCCTGCTTGTTGTATCTCTCCCGCCTGCATCACCACGATCCGCTGGCCGAGCGTCAGGGCCTCGACCTGATCGTGCGTGACGTAGATCATCGTGGTTTGCAATCGGGCGTGAAGCTGCTTGAGCTCGCGCCGCATCTCGACTCGCAACTTGGCGTCCAGGTTCGACAACGGCTCGTCGAACAAAAACACCGCCGGGTTGCGAACGATTGCCCGACCCAGGGCCACGCGTTGGCGTTGCCCGCCAGACAGCTGACGCGGCAGGCGCTCGAGCAGGTCTTCGATACCCAGCGTGCGTGCCGCCTGATGCACGCGCTCGGCAATCTCGAACCGCCTGGCCGCCCATCGGGCTTTGCTCCTACGGGGCAAAGCCCACCGCCACAACCATCCCAGCCCACGGATCCCCTCGCGAAGCTCCAGCCCAAACGCCATGTTCCGATACACGTTCATGTGCGGATACAAGGCGTAGTTCTGAAACACCATCGCGATGTCCCGGTCTTTCGGCGGGACGTCGTTGACCACGCGGGCTCCGATTGCAATGCTGCCACTCGAGAGCTCTTCCAGGCCGGCGATCAACCGCAGCGTGGTCGACTTGCCACAACCGCTGGGACCTACCAGCACCAGAAACTCTCGATCCTTCACCTCCAAACTCAACTGGTGCACGGCTCGCGCACCGCCGGGATAGACCCTCGACACGTTCTCGAGGACGACTCCCGCCATGCCAAGCCGCTCTACGTCCTGGTGACTGCCTGTCGCCGTTTGTCCGGTCCGAGACCGGCTAAACGGCAAAAATCGTTCTCGCCACAATACTTAGATAAATTCGTAATCCGGTAAAGATACCGGTCATTGGCAGGAGTGTCAAGGTGCCAGCCGGGGGGCGCATGCACCAGAACGCCCGTCGGCGAGCGTGGGCCGTCGCACGCCGACGCCGAGTCGCGACGAACCGCCACCACCAACAAAAAACCGCGCCCGATCCGGTCAGATCGGGCGCGGCGGTTTGCTGAAGTCGAGAGCCTGCTTCGGCGTCAGTCGCCGTGCTTCTCGCGGGGCTTCTCGTCGCGATCTGATTTACGATCACCGTGCCCCTCGCGGTGATGGTGCCGATGCTCACCATCCGGCCGTTCACCTTGGTGGCCGCGGTGATGTTTCCAGCCCGACAGATGAAAATGGTGGCCGTCGCCGCGGAAGTGCGAGAACTGGGCGTGCGGTCCGTGGCCGTCGCCACCACGGTGGTGATGCGCTACGTCGCCGCCACGTGGTCCGTGGTCAGGACCACCCCAGCCATAGCCATGTCCTGGGCGATGATGATGCGGCCTGCCGGCAAACTCACGGTCGCCGGGCCGGCCATCGCGTCCCCAGGCCCCTGGCGGGCGATGACCCGGGCGACCATGCCAGGCAAAACGCGGACCGCCCGGGTGGTGGTGGCGCTGCGCGAAGAATTCGTGCCGGGGCCCAAAGTGACCGGGCCGGCCCGCAAAGGAGCCCCGCTGACCGCCGTGAAAACCCGGCCGGCCGGCAAAGTGACGATCGTGGCCGCCGGGGAAACCTGGCCGACCGGCAAATTGGCCGGGGCGACGATGTCCGCCATAAGCTTGGAAGTCGCCGTGGCCATGCCGGTGATGAGTGGCGTAATGGTGCCGCGCACCCCAATGGCCGCCGCGATGGTAGCGACGATGGACCCGGTCGCGGACGCTGGTGGCCGGTCCGTCATGCCGACGATGCTCGCCGACCAGGACAATGGGGGCCGCGCCGCGCTGCGTGGCGTAGCTGAAGCGGGCTTGGCGCGAATTTCCGCCGGCCAGCACCAGCGCCACCTGGTTCCACAGCGCGTCTTCGGGCGTAGCGCTCGAAACGGCGCCGCCGCGCAAATCGACCAACTGCTCGCTTTCAACGGAGAGGCGCGCCGAACGATTGCGGCCGCGCTGCTGCGGACCTTGCAACTGGCCCTTGAAGGGCTCGCCGATCAGTTCCTTCCACTTGGTTTGTTGTTCGGGAGTCAGCAGGGCCTGGGCCTTTTCATTGGTCGACTTGCGCAGTTCCTCGAACTTCTGCCGCGCCGCGGCCCGATCGCCGCCGCCACCGCCGCCCTGGAATGCGCCGCGCATTTCGCCCTGAATGGCGCGGAGCTTTTCCTTTTGCTCCGAGGTCAGTTGCAGCGCTTCGGCGACTTCCGGATCGGCCAGCGCGCCGGCGCCTCGCTGTTGCAGGGTGATTTGCTTTAGCCGCTTGAGCTGTTCCGGCTGCAAGATCTCTTTGAGCGCCGCGTCGCTGGCGGCCGCGCGCTCGCGCATTTTGGCTTGACGCTCTTCGCGTTCCAGGTCGCGCAGCTCTGCGAAGCCGCCACGCTGCTTTTCGAGAAACTCGCTAACTTTTTTCGTCTGCTCCT
>CAZPED010000046.1:0-11348 GCA_964585335.1 uncultured Planctomycetaceae bacterium
AGGCGGCGCTCGACGAGCGTGCCCAGGTCGTAGAGCATCCACATGTTGAAGAGGATGTGCAGCGGGCTGAAGTGCAGGAAGATGGGGGTGACGAGCCGCCAGACTTCGCCCTGCAGAATATGGGGCAGCGAGAACACCAGCTGGTACAACAGATCGTCGGAGCTGGACAGGTACACCAGCGTCGAGACGATGATTAGCGTGAGCGTGACAGGGCGGCGCCGCCAGGGGCTGCTCCACTCGTTGCGCATGTCGACGTAGTTGCGCTGGGCCTGCCGCTGCTTGTCGGCGGTCTCGCGGCGCACCTGCTGGGCCACGCGGGTGGCCTGGCGGTAGCGCTCGTCGCTGGGGTGCTCGCGAAAGGCGGCCAGCTCCTCTTTGCTGCGGTCGACCAGGTTTTCGTCGTGGATCCAAATGGCCCACTGATCGCCCGACGGCTCGCACTTGGCGCTGATGCCGGTGGCCAACAGGAAGTTGGTGAACAGCTCGGCTTCGTTCTTGGTTGGCAGGGTGCCGGCTTGCCGCATGAAAGGACTGGCTCGAAGAAGATCTGGGATGGTTAAAAACGTAACGGTGCGCGGCGGGTATCGTTAGGAAACCAGCCGGACGTGCTCGACCTGGTGCTCGAGCAACCACTCGAGCCAGCGCTGCTGGTCGTCGCTGATCTCGACCTCGGTGTGTTTTTCGCTGTCGAGCGGCGAGATGAGCGTGAGCACCCCCTCGTCGAGCCAGCGCTCGGCATCAGCGCGGCGCACCCAATACTCGCCGGGTGCGAGCGCCGGCACGCCTTGCTCGCCGCCGGGGGTCATGAAGTAGGCAATGTCGTGCTTGAAGCGCGCGGGCATTTCGATCGGCGGCAACTCCGCTCGGCCGACGGCAAAGACCCGCATGATGGACGCTCCCCTGGTTGACGCAGCGCAGGGCGCTGGCAGCACTGCCCCGCGAGTGGCAATGAAAAGCCGGCTGCGAAAGAAGTCTAGCGTACCAAAAGCCGGTAAGGTGGGCTATGCGCTGCGCGCGGCGCGTTCAGTGCCCAGCGCTGGGCGTGGACGCGAAAACATGCGAAAACGCCAATGCCAGCAACCAGTGAATCGCGGCGCCCAGGCACCAGCCGACCAGCGGCACGATGCTGACCACGGGCAGCACGATGACGAGACCCAGCGGCGCCAGCGAACCGATTTCGTCGAGCGTGCACATCGCGATGGCCTGACCCAGGTAGCTGCCCAACGGGCAGGCCCAGGGGACACGCGGCACGAGCAAACCGGCCAGGGCGCCGGCCGCCAGCAAGCAACCGGCGTAGCGGCCAAAGTCTCCGTCCCAAGGCTCGCGGCGCCCGGTGAGCTGCGGCGCGTAAAGCCATACCGCATAGCCGGCCACCAAGCCGACGACAAACGGCAGAACGGCACCGCGCCACCAGGTTCGATTCGCTAAAGCGCTCATGCAGTAAGTCTAGCACAAGCGGCCGCGATGGCCCCTAAACGCTTTGGCCGGCCAAGTAGCCGGTGCTCCAGGCGGCCTGAAAGTTATAGCCGCCGATGGGGCCGTCTAAATCGAGTATTTCGCCAGCCAGGTACAAACCGGGAACCAGCTTGCTTTGCATGGTGCGCGAGTCGACTTCGGCCAGGGCCACGCCGCCGGCCGTGACTTCGGCTTTCTTGAAACCGCACGTGCCGCTGACCGGCACGTGCAGGGCTTTGATCGCTTCGACCAGTTTGGCGCGCTGCTTGCCGCTGAGTTCGGCCGCCTTGTGTTCGGCGAGGATGCCGGCCTCGCTCAAGAGCGCTTCGACCAGGCGGCGCGGCAGCCAGTCGTCGATGAGGCCGACTGCCTGCTTCTTGCCGCCGGCCGCGGCGCGCTGCCGCAGGGCGTCGTCGCAGGCTTCGCGCTTGATGGCCGGCAGCCAATCGACTTCGAGCGCCAGTTGCCGCGGCTGCGGGTGGCCGCTGACCTCGCGGCTGACGTCGAGCACCACGGGGCCCGACAGTCCGAAGTGCGTGAACAGCAGCGAACCGCGGCGCTGGGCCAGCACGCGCGGCTTGGCTGACGGATCGCCGGCGAGCCCGAGCTCAACGACTCGCAGCGCGACGTCGGGTATCGTGATGCCGCGCAACTGGCGGACCCAGGGCGCATCGGTCGTGATCGGCACGAGCGCCGGGCGCGGCGGCACGATCGTGTGGCCCAGCGCGGCGCACCAGCGATAACCGTCTCCGACCGTGCCGCAGCCGGGATACGACTGGCCGCCAGTGGTGAGGATCAATCGGGCGGCATCGAGCTGGCGGCGTGAGGTGCTGAGATGAAATCCTCGCTCGGTGGGGTGGAGGTCGAGCAGCGCTTCGCCCAGGGCCAGCACGGCGCCGCTGCGCTCGAGCCGGCGCATGAGCGCGGCGAGCACGTCGGTAGCCTTGTCGCTGGCGGGAAAGATCTTGCCGGTGGACTCGACCTTGGTGGCCACGCCTTCGCTCTCGAACAGCGCGATCGTGTCGGCCACGCTCAAGGCGGCTAGGGCCGAATGCAGAAACGGTCCCTGGGCGCCGTAGGCGGTGACGATGCCCCGGTTGTCGGTCGACTGGGTGATGTTGCAGCGCGTGCCGCCCGACATGAGGATTTTGACGCCCGGCTTGGTGTTTTTTTCCAGCAGCAGCGTGCGCTGGCCGCGCGCGGCGGCAGTGGCCGCGGCCACCAGTCCCGCGGCTCCGGCTCCGATGACGACGACGTCCCAGGCTTCCGCCTCGGTTCGGTCGGACGGCGATGTGGCGTCGGCCATGACTTACGACCCCGCGCGGCGCCGGGCCGCCTGCACGACGTTGGCACACGGCCGCCCGGCGGCGATGTCGTTGACGTTGGCGGCCGTGGTTTCGGCGATCTTCAGCAGCGCGTCGCGAGTGAAGAAGGCCTGGTGGCCGGTGACCAGCACGTTGGGAAAAGTGAGCAGCCGGGCCAGCACGTCGTCTTGCAGCACGCGGTTCGAGAGGTCTTCGAAAAAGATGTCGGCCTCTTCCTCGTAAACGTCGAGCCCCACGGCGCCGATCTTGCCGGCCTTGAGCGCTTCGATCACGGCGTGCGTCTCGATGACCGCGCCGCGGCTCGTGTTAATCAGCATCACGCCGGGCTTCATCCGCGCGATTGCCTCGTCGTCGATCAGGTGATGCGTCTGCGGCGTCAGCGGGCAGTGCAGCGAGATGATATCCGACTCGGCGAACAGCTCGTCGAGCCCGCAGTAGCGCACCCCCAGCAGCTCGCAGGCCGGGTTGGGGCGCACGTCGTGCGCCAGCAACCGGCAGCCGAAGCCGTGCATGATGCGGGCCACGACCGCGCCGATCTGCCCGGTGCCGACGATGCCGACCGTGCGGTCGTGAAAGTCGAAGCCGAGCAGGCCTTCGAGGGCGAAGTTGCCTTCGCGAACGCGATTGGCCGCGCGGTGGATCTTGCGGTTGAGCGTGAGCATCAGCCCCACGGTGTACTCGCCCACGGCGTACGGCGAGTAGGCCGGCACGCGGACGACGGTGATGCCCAGTTGGTCGGCGGCGGCCAGGTCGACGTTGTTGAAGCCCGCACAGCGGAGGGCGACCAGCCGCGTGCCGCCAGCCGCCAGGGCTTGGAGCGTGGCCCGGTTGACGTCGTCTTGCACGAACACGCAAACCGCGGGGAAACCGGCGGCCAGTGGCGTGGTTTCGGCCGTCAGCCGGGGCACGAAATACGTCAGCTCGTGCGCGGTGCCGGCAAACGCGGCGTCGAGGAACTCGCGATCGTACGGCTTGGTGCTGAACACGGCGACTTTCATCGGCCGATTTCTCCTCTGGGGTGGCGCTCGAAGGTTCATCGTAGCCGCTGGGGGCGGCATGGACGAGGCCAGCCGCTACAGGCTAAGCTCTCGCATCGCCGGACCCCAGGTGGCAAGCCTCGCGCGGGGGCGGCCTGGCCGCAAGCCCTTTCAAAGAAGTCCGATGTCGCCAGCTACGTTGTGGTCCACGGTGCTGATCTTTGCCGGCGTGTATGCGGTAATCGCCTTTGCGCGCGTGCCGTGGCTGCACCTCGACCGGCCGGGGGCCACGGTGTGCGGCGCGGTGCTGATGGTCGTTTGCGGCGCGCTGTCGTTCGACGAAGCCTGGCAGGCCATCGATTCGCACACGATCGTGCTGCTGCTGGGCATGATGATCCTCAACGTGCTGCTCGAAGACAGTGGGTTTTTCGAGCTGGCCGCGCGTGGCGTGCTCAGCCGCACCCGCTCGAGCCGCCAGTTACTGGCCGGGCTGATCGTGCTGTCGGGCGTGCTCTCGGCGCTGTTTCTGAACGACACGGTTTGTTTGATGCTGACCGTGCCGGTGCTGAAGGTGGTGCGGCGGGCCGGGCTGCCCGCCACGCCCTACCTGGTGGCGCTGGCCATGAGCGCCAACATCGGCAGCGTGATGACCGTGATCGGCAACCCGCAGAACATGCTGATCGCGCACTACAGCGGCTGGAGCTATGGCGGATTTTTTGCCTGGCTGGCGCCGGTGGGAGTTGTCAGCCTGGTGGCGCTGGTCGTGCTGTTGCGCTGGTCGTACGGCGCGGGCATCGGCACGATGGCCGTCGTGAGCGCCGAGGATGAATCGGCCGCGGCGGCAGAGGTCGACTGGCCACTGCTCGTCAAGTCGCTGGCGGTGCTGGCTGGCGTGATGGTGGGCTTTGTGCTGGTGGGCAATCTGCCGCTGGTGGCCATGGCGGGAGCCAGCGTCATGCTGCTCATCTCGGGCAAGCCGGCGGCCTATGTGTTTGGGCGCGTCAATTGGACGCTGCTGGCGTTCTTTGCCGGGTTGTTCGTCGTTGTGGCCGGTTTGGAAGAGACGGGCCTCGTGGCCGACCTGGCCGAGGCGGTGCGGCCGATGTACGGGAAAACGCTGGCCACGCAAATTCCGGTGTTCAGCGCCGTGACGGTGCTGGCCAGCAACGTGGTGTCGAACGTGCCCTTTGTGGTGCTGGCCCGCGGCGTGGTGCCCACGCTGGCCGAGCCCTCGCTGATGTGGCTGGTGCTGGCCATGGCCAGCACGCTGGCCGGCAACCTGACGATTCCCGGGTCGGTGGCCACGCTGATCGTGCTGGAAACGGCCCGGCAGCACGCGCCGCATCAGCCCACCGTGGGTTTTGGCGAATTCTTGCGAGTGGGTTTGCCGGTGACGCTCGTCACCACCGTGCTCGGCGCGCTGCTGCTGGCGGCCGAGCACTGGCTGGTGACGTCGTGGAGCCCGTAGCGCGGCCCGCTTAAGCGGCGCCGTACTTTTTGAACCAGGCCAGCATTTTTTGCCAGCCTTCTTCGGCCTGCTGCTTGCGATAGGTGGGGCGGTAGTCGGCATTGAAGCCGTGCGGCGTGTCGGGATAGACGACGATCTCGACCGGCTGCTTGGCTTCGGCCAGGGCCGTGCGCATCTTTTCGACCGAGTCGAGCGGAATGCCCGTGTCGGCGCCGCCGTAAAGACCGAGCACCGGCGCCTTGATCGAGGCGGCGATGTCGACGGGATGCTTGGGGTGCAGCGGATCGGCCATGCCGACCAGCCGGCCATACCAGGCGACGCCGGCCTTGAGGTTGGGATTGTGCGCGGCATACAGCCAGACGATCCGCCCGCCCCAACAGAAGCCGGTGATGGCCAGTTTCGAAGTGTCGCCCTTGCCCGAGGCCTTGGCCCAGGCCACCGTGGCGTCGAGGTCGGACAGCACCTGCGCGTCGGGCACCTTGGACACGACCTTGGAGATGATCTCCTGGATGTCGGTGATCTTCGAGACGTCTCCCTGCCGGGCATAAAGCTCGGGCGCAATGGGGGGGTAGCCTGCCTTGGCGAGGCGGCGGCATAGATCTTTGATGTGCTCGTGAACACCGAAGATTTCTTGCACGACGAGCACCACGGGGAACGGCCCCGCGCCGGTGGGCAGAGCGCGGTAGGCGGGCATCTCGCCGTCGGCGGTGCGAATTTTGACTTCGCCGGCCTCGAGCCCCTTGGTGTCGGTGGTGATCGTTTCGGCGGTCACCGGCTGCACGGCCAGGGCAAAGCCGCTGGCCAGCGTGGTGACGACGAAGTCGCGGCGCGTGAAGTCGGTCTTTTTCAGAAAGCTACGCAAGTCGTCGTGCATGATGCAAACTCCAGGGAGGCAAGGTTGGTGGGAAGCATGGTGCCGGACGCGCGGGCCGCTCGCGCCACGCGCGGGATAACATCGGTGTATCAGGGCGAGTTGGAGGGCGACTCGCCGGCAAACGTGTTGTGAATCAGCCCGCGCAGGCGCGTCACCACGGGGGCGTATTCTTCCTGCCGGGCCAGGTTGTAGAACTCGTGGGGGTCGTTTTCGTGGTCGTACAGTTCGGCGCCTTGCTGGCCGCCGTTCCACTCGGTGTAGCGCCAGCGCTCGGTGCGCACCGAGCGTCCCTTCACTCCTTTGCGCTGCACTTCGGTATAGGCCGGCCGATCCCAGGCGAGGCCGGGGTTTTCGAGCAGCGGCCGCAGGCTCACGCCGGCCAGGTTAGCCGGCCGGCTGATGCCCGCCAGGTCGCAAAGCGTGGGATAAATGTCGATCGTCTCGACGACGCGCGGGCAGCCGCGCCTGTGGGCCATGCCGGGGGCGGCGATGATCAGCGGCACGCGGGCCGATTCTTCGAACAGGCTCATCTTCATCCACTGGCCGTGCTGGCCCAGCAGGTAGCCGTGATCGCCCCAGAGCACGACGATCGTGTTGTCGGCCAGTTTGAGCCGGTCGAGCGCGTCGAGCAGGCGGCCGACCTGGGCATCCATGAACGAGATCGACGCATAATAGGCTTGCAGGCAGCGGCGGCATTGCTCGTCGCTCAACCCGTAGTTGGCCGGGCGAATGTTCAGCGCGGCTTCGGGAATGTCACTCCAGTCGCCGGCCAGTTGCTCGGGCAGCTGCACACTAGCGAACGGATAGAGATCGAAGTAGCGCTTCGGCGCGATGTAAGGCGTGTGGGGCCGATAGAAGCCGACGCCCAGGAAGAATGGACCGTCGCGGTGTTCTTCGAGCAGCTTGACGGCAGCGGTGGCGGCGAGGCCATCGGTTTGTTCCTCGTCGGTTCCGTCGGCGGCATGGAACGACATGGCCGAGCCCAGCCCACGGTCGGGCGTGTAGTTCGTGACTTGGCCTTCTTCGAGTTTGTCGCGGCCGCGCGGATTGATCACCTGGTCCCAGGAGCGCGGGTCGTCGAGCCCGCTTGTGCCAATCTGCCCGGGCACGCCGTAGTGAAAGATCTTGCCCACGCGGGCCACGAAGTAACCGGCCTGGCGAAAGGCCTGCGGCATGGTGACGGCGTCTGGCAGGATCGTGCGAAAGTCGGTCTTGAGGTCGAAGATTCGAGTGGTTTGCGGGCGCAAGCCGGTGAGCAGCGATACCCGGCTGGGGCTGCAAAGCGGGAACGAGCAGTAGGCGTGGTCGAATCGCACGCCGCGGGCCGCCAGGCGGTCGATATTGGGCGACTTGACCAACGGGTGACCGTAGCAGCCCAGCGAGGTGTTCAAATCATCGACGGCGATGAACAGGACATTGGGCTTCGACGGCTCGGCGGCTTGTACCCAAGCCGCGGTCAGCCAGATTGCCAGCGCGATGGCGAAGCGGAGGCGGCGAGTCATCGTTGGTTTCCGTTGAACGAGGGGCAGACCAGACAGGAGGGCGCGCCGGCAGCGCGGCCGTTTGGCATCATCTTGGGGATGTGGGCCAGCAATTGCAAGCAACCGGGGGCGCGTGTTGCGCGAAACGGAAAGCCGCGCGGCTCTCGTCCAGCGCGGTCGGCCGGCTACCAGGCGCGCCGGCATGCGAGCAACGTAAGTTGAAACCGCTGGGGCTGCGGGACGGCGGCACGATGTTTGCGGCCAGAGGGCAATCGCAAACGCAGAACGAGTTAACGCATTCGCACGCGACCCCTAGGATGATGAGGAGGCGATCATGGGACGATTGTTCTCGGCAGTGTTGGTGATGCTGGAAGCGACGTCGAACGCCGTTATGGTTTCGACTCGTGAAAACGAGAGTCTTGTCTGGGGCGCGACGGGCGCGGCGCTTGCCGCCCTACCCTTGGCTTTGTGGCTCGGCAGCCATGTTCACCATTATTTCGCCGCACTCGACGACGCGGCGGCCAGCGAACTGGCGCCGATCGAAATCGTATCGAGTGCCGACTACTCCCCAGTGAGGCGCTAGAGCGTCCAGGCGGGGTACAAACTGTAACCCGGCACGTCGACCCCCAGGCGGAACAGCGTCTTGCCGGCCGTGACATAGAGCGTGCGAAAGTCCGGGCCGCCGAAGGCGAGATTCGTAATCACGTCCTCGGGAATGGGAATCCGCCCCAGCAGCTGGCCCGCGGGCGAAACGACGTACACGCCCGTGGGCACGTCGGTGGTTTCGTGAGGGTGGCGGGACTTGCCAATGCCCGCGGCGATCCAGAGATTGCCCTGGCGATCGAGCCGCATGCCGTCGCCGCCGCGCCCCTGGCCAAAGTCGAAGACCAGCCGCTGACCGGTCAGCGAGCCATCGGGGCGCACGTCGAACGCCCAGATCTTGCGGTTGCCGCCGGCCACGTTGTGGCTGTCGACGACGTAGAGCGTTCGGGCGTCGGGCGTGATGGCGAGCCCGTTGGGCCGCCCGATCTGCGGCTGGGTGGCGACGCGGCGGACCTGGCCATCGGCCAGGCAGTAGACCGATTCGTGCCCCAGCTCCAGACTTTCCGGTTCGGTCCAGTAATAAGGATCGGTGAACCAGATGCGGCCGAGCGTATCGACGCAGACATCGTTGGGAGCGTTGTAGCGCCGGCCTTCGAAGCGGTCGGTGAGGACTTCGACCTCGCCCGTTTCGAGCGTGGTGCGCACCAGCCGGCGGCGGCCGCCGGGCCCGAACTCGGCTCCTTCGCAGCTGATCAGCCGGCCCTGGGCGTCGAAGGCGTTGCCGTTGGTGCGCCCGCTATCGGCGCGAAAGACCGAAACGTTGCCGTCGGTTTCGAGCTTGAGAATGCGGTTGCCGGCAATGTCGCTGAAGTAGACCGCGCCGCTGGCGTGATAGGCGGGTCCTTCCAGAAAGCAAACGCTGGCGGCCGTTCTGGCCTTGGTGCCAGGCGAGACCAGCCCACTGGGCAGCTCGACGTCGAACATCGTGTTGCGCTCCGCCGGGAATGAAAATGCGCAGGCCAAAGGTGCGCACAAGGTAGCACGCCCGGCAATGTGTCACGCCCCGCCGCGATATGCAAGCTCGCGCGAGTAATTGGAGGGAATTCCCGACGAGGGCGAGCCCGTTGCCGTGGGGCATTCAGCTTGTCCGCGCCTGGTCTATAGCCGTTTCGAGCTGTTCGACTGTGGAAATGTTGGAGAATGTGAGGTCGAATGTGTAGTCATCGTTCAACAGACGCATGGGAACGCCAATCGCATTTTGTATACACAGCACGGCTCGCAATGCGGCGCCCCAGGTTTGATTCAGCGAGATGGCTTGTCGGTCGCGCCCGAGATGGATGAGCGTCCAATCGTCAGGCTCCGCGTACTGGCAGGCGATGAGATCGCCCACGGGAGTATCGAATTGTAGATCTCTAAAGTGGGAGTTCGAGCGAAAAACTTGCTCTAGTTCATCGCGATCGAATAGGCCTCCATCGGCTTTAGATAGTAAGAGAAACTGCATAGTCGATCGCACCTCCTAAATCGCCAGACGCACGGTACCTTGAACGCCGACCTCTCTTAGCGTCTGTTCGAACGGACTGCCTGTTACCGCCCTGAAGCGATTCGGGCACCTGACAGAGCAACTTGTCATTCAGCGGCAGTGCTACTTAGGGACGACTTCGACCGAGAGCTCGCCGCGATTGTTGGCCAGGTCGGCTGGGGCGTCGTTGATGCGGAAGTAGAGCGTGCCCGATTGGCGCGGCGCGAGCGTCGTTTCCAGGCCGATCACCTGCGGGCGAACCAGCCCGCTGGAGTCGTCGGGCTGGCGGGCGTCGTCGCGCACGGCGCCCAGCAGAATGCCCAGCGGCTGGCCGTGATAGTAGCGAATCGTCACACCGCCAGGCTCGCAGGGCCAGGGGCGTGGGCCGGCGCCGAGTTGATAGCGCCCCTTGGCCCGCAGGCGATAAGTTTGCCCGGCTTCGAGCCGGATGCCACTCGATTGCCAGCCGCGGTCGGCCGCCACCGTCACGCGGACCGGCTGGCCTTGCAGCGGCGTGCCCGCGTGGCGATTGACCTCCATGCGGGCAAAGTCGTAGCCGTAGTCGACGTTGGCCACGAAGAGCTGCCAGTCCTCGTTGAGCTGGGCCCAGTCGGCGGCGAACGTGTCGTTGACGAGCGCGGCAAAATCGGGCTTGGCGGCGCTGCGCGCCAGGGCGCGAAAGCGGTCGCGGTAGCGCGGGTGGCCGTCGAGGAACGCGGCAGCGGCCCAGCACCAGCCGTAGGCATCGTTGTTTTCGTGTCCGCGCTGATCGAGGGCCAGCAGCTTGGGCAAGCTGAGCGCCTGGCGGGCGGCAAACGCCGTTTGCACGATTTCGATGCGTCCCCACTTGGGCACCGCTTCGCGCGAGCGAGGAAACACGTTGAGCGTGAGCTTGCCGTCGTCGAGGCGATGCGTGGCCAGCAGCTCGGCCGTGCCTTCGGCATACCAAGGAGTGCCGATGCCGCCCAGCAGGGTGTGCATCAGGGCGTGAGTACCCTCGTGCAACAGCAGGTGCAGGCGGTAGTAGTCGCCGGCCTGTTCGTCGAGCCAGAATTGCGCGCCCCGGGCATAGCCGGTGGCAAAGTTCGGCAAGTCGGCAGGCAACAGGCCCGCGGCGCGAAAGCGCTCGCGCGAGCGCATCAGGTGTGCCTGGGCGCGCCAGGTTTGGTGTTCGACGGAGTCGAGAGCGAAGTAGGCGCACCACTGGGCAAAGGCCTGGTCGAACGCGTGGCCCACGGCAGCGACCGTCGCCTGGCCCTGGTGCGCATCACCCCGGCCGGCGCGGCGCTGGCCGCCGGCCTGGCGCGCCAGGCCCGCGCCCACGAACGCCGGGTGCTGGCGCCGCTGGGCCCCGAGCGCGCCGAGGCGCTGAAAGCCATGCTGCGCGAGCTGATCGACGGCTCGGGCCCCGCCGGGGCGCGCTGAGGCGCCAATCGGCGCGGCAATCTGGCGCGGAAATCCCCCTCTGCTGGGGCCTTCACGGGGCGCACGGTGTCCGACAATTGTCCTGTACGGGTTTCTTGCACGACCCGCGGAACCGTTGCGCCCCCTCATGTGCCCCGGGCACACCATGCCGGTCTCTCACGCCCATCATCCTGGCTGCCGCCTTCCGGTCGGCAGGGCCTCGCGCTGATGTCCGCAGCCATGGACCAGGCGCCGCAGGCCGTGGCCACGGCGAGAGACGCGGCAGCCAATGCTGCGGCAAG
>CAZPED010000047.1:0-11227 GCA_964585335.1 uncultured Planctomycetaceae bacterium
GGCGGTGGCTCGCCGTCGCTTGCCCCGGCCATGAACGTGGACCATACTCCAGTCGATCCCTCGCCCACGCTTACCCGCTATGGCCCGTCCATGAATCATCGTCACTGGGGGACATTTCTGGTCGCCAACTCGCTGACGTTGGCCAGGCTGGCGGCCGGTCTGGCCTTTCCCTGGATCGCGGTCGGCTGGCGGCCCGCCGTCGTGCTGGCGGCCGGGGCGAGCGACCTGGTCGATGGGGCGATTAGCCGGGCTTTCTCGGCCACCAGCATCTTTGGCCAATTGCTCGATCCGATTGCCGACAAGGCCTTTTTGCTGATGGTTATCGGCACGCTCTGGAACGAAGGCACGATCGAGCTCTGGCAGATCGCACTGCTGGGGCTGCGCGAGTGGGTTGTGCTGGCGATTGCCCTGGGCCTGGTTTTGACCGGCAACTTGGAGGGGATTGTGCGAATGAAGCCGCGCTGGCTGGGAAAAGCCGCCACGGCCGGGCAACTGGCCTACCTGATCAGCTTGCTATTTCTGCCGACCGCGGCCAGTGCAACCTTTGCCGCGGCAGTTTTTCTCAGCGGGCTGGCCGGCGCCGACTACTTCTGGCATGGCCTGCGGATGCTCAAGGCCAATCGGGCGGAAGCCTGAGCAACGACCGCGGCGCGCTGTCAGGGGGGCGGCGGCAGGCGAAATAGCGCAATCTCGCGCAGTCCGCCCACCGCAGCCGATTTGCCGTCGGGCGCGATAGTCAGGCACTGCGCGTGGTTGCCGTCGGAGAACGTCTGCGTGTGCAAGCGCTTGCCACGACGCACGTCCCACACGCTGACCTTGTCGAGGCCGGTGGTGACCAGTCGTGAGCCATCGGGAGTAAAAGCCAGGCCCATCGTGACCTCGCCCAGCTCGAGCTTCGGCAACTCGTTTCCCGACTTGGTACTCCACAGGTGAATGTCCATGCCCTCGGCCAGCGCCAGGGTCAGTCCATCGGGCGAGATGGCCGCGGCTATGACCGATGCCCAGGTGCGACTAACTTGGCGCGTGCGCTTAACGTCCGGCCGGCCGCTCCAGGTTACGTCGAGCAGCGCGCCGCCATCGGTCACCAGTCCGCTGCGTCCGTTCTTGGCGACATAGCAGGCTTTTACCGGACCCTCGAGCGCTGGGAACTGGGCAATTTCGCGCCCAGAATCGACTTCCCAGACGCGGGCGGTGCGATCGTCCGAGCCGGTGAGCGCCAGCTTGCCGTCGGGCGAAATCACCAGGCAATGAATGGCCCTGGTGTGGCCGGCGAACTGGCTGACGGGTTTGATCCCGCCCTCGCCAGAGATTTCATACACCAGCAACTGGCCATTATGGCCGCCCACGATGAGTTGGTTGCGCACCGGGCTGAAGGCGCACACGTCGATTGAGCGCAGCTTGTCGACTCTGTCGAGCGCCGCGACCTGGCGTTGCGTGGCAACGTCGTAAACCCTGAGCGAGCGGTTGAGCGTGCCGACGGCCAGCCAGTTGCCGCTCGACGAGAAGGCCAGCGACTTGATGCCGAAACGCTGGTCGGCAATGCGGCAGATCTCGCCGTCGGCGGCCGGATGCGCACCGGCGACGCCCGCCGATTTATCGTCCGTGGCCAGGCCGGCCGCGGCCAGGCGGCTCTTGGCCAGGGCCTGCTGACGTTCGCGATTGACCAGCTTCAGTTCGATGGCGGCTTCGGCAAAGCCGGTCGCAAAAACGTCGCGCTTGATGACGCCGCCGGGGGTGCGCAGCGAGGCGAAACGCCGCGACATGGCGGGCGAGCCATCGAGCCGCTTGAGAAAGTCGGCGGCCGACAGGCCGAATTCACAAGCCGCTAGTTGCAGGTCGAGCTCTTGCTCGAAGCGGTGGGCCATGGCCGAAATCGGTTCGCCGCTGCGGCTCAGGCTTACCAGGCCAAGCTTCTTCATGGCCGTGGCGAAACGTTTGGCGTCGCCCTCGAGCACCTCGTTCATCTCGTCGGAAGCGCGGTAGAGGGCCAGAATCTCGTCGGCATTGGTAAAGGCCTTGCGATTGGCCTGGACCGCGGGGCCCACTTCGTCGGCCTTGGCAATTACGCCCAGGTAGTGGCAGGCCATGCACGACACGCCGTTGACCACCGTGCGGTCGGTGCTCTTCGGATCGCTGACGATATTGGTTGGACCGCGATCGATCCGCTGCCCCTCGGCATTGGCCAGGAAGTAGCCTTGCAGGCCATTGGGCAGCGAGTAAATCATTTCGCCGCCGTCGTGCTGGAATTGCGAGGGCTCGGCGCCGGGGCCCAACGGATACTCAAACAGGTTCTGGCGGCCGGCGTTGCCAGCAAAGTCATAACTCTTCCAGTAGCTGCCGTAAGGGGATTTGTGCCATTCGATCAGGCGATTGTTCTGCGACACCCCCGAGCGGTTGAAGGCGGCCCGAATGGTTTGCTCTTGCTCGATGTTGGCGGCCACGTTGACGCGCAGCAAGCTTTCCAGCTCGGCCGCAGTGTCGGGCAGGCCGAGCATGACGTGGTAGAGCGGCGGCTTGCTGGCCGCGTAAACGAACCAGTCCACTCGAACGCAGGGAGTGCGGCAGCGCGTCGCCGCGCTGGCGGCCAAGGTGTCGGGCGTGCCAGGATCGAGCGCGTAGGGGTTGCTCTGCTCGACCGCTTCCCACATCGCCAGATTCCAGTGCAGCTGCCGCATGTCAATGCGAAAGACGGTACGCTGCGGGTCGAGCGTCTGAGGAATGACCAGTTCGGTGTTCCAGGACAAGCTGTTGATCAGCTTGACGAAGGCGTTGCGGTAGGTCTGTAACTCGTCGGCCGAGACGCCCGCGTTGTAAAGGTGCGTCAAGGTGAAGTAGCGCAGGAAGCGGCGCGAACGCTCGGCGGCTGCCTGAATGTCAGCGGCGACAAGCTTTTGGACCTGGCGATCGGTGATGAATTCACCAGTTTCGTCGCTCTGGGGCGCCTGGGCTCCGGCGTCGATCCAGTCTTTGATGACGGCGACGTCGGCGGCGGTCGGTCGGGGCGACTCGCCCAAGGGAGGCATCACGTTATCGCCCGTGGCCGTCAGCCGCTGGTAAAGCACCGAACCGGCCGAGTTCTTAGGCACGACGAGGGTGCGCGCGACCTTATCGAGGTTGAGCGCGAAATTGAATCCGCCTTCGCTGGCCCCGTCCTCGCCGTGGCAGCGGTAGCAGTTTTTCCGCACAATCGCCTGCACGGCAGCCGGACCCGCGGTGGCTGGGCCGTTGCCGGCGTCCTCGCCTGCTGGGTTCGCTTTGATGAACTCGCGATCGGCCGGGCTGAGCTTTTCGAGGGGGACGCTGACCGTGCTGCCATCGGCCTTGCGGAGGACGACTTTACCCTCTTCGACTTTGACAAAATTGCCCTGGACTTTGAACTTTCCGGTAGCATCGCTCCACTCTCGCGCTTGGGCGATGGGGCAGAGGCCGGCGACGAAGCAACAGGCGGCAAGCAAACGGACGCCGTACATCAGATTGACCTCGCCGGCAGCGCTATGGTGGAAACACCGTTGGTCGCATCCTTTGCCGGGGACGTTTGGAAATGGCTCGACCGCCCCTCTGGGGAATCGGCAACGCACCCTGGGGGCGAATATAAACCCCCGCGTCGTCTGGCGTCCAGAGAAAAGCGAGCGAGGGAGCCGCGCATTTGGCTGGGCAGATTGGCCGGGTGAAGTCCAGGGCCAGAGAGGGCCGGTGGTCGGCGCCTCGCCCAAGTGTCGCGCTTACCGAGCAGAACAACCTGTGCGACGCAAACGGCACGCGATTTGGCGCGGACGGTCGCCCGGTAGGCGAGAAACCGCGTCGCTCGCCGCTATAATCCCTCCGCGCGCCGGTGAGCCTTTTGCCGGCTGCTCATCGATTCGGCTGAAACGGACAAGCCCTGCAGGAGACTCGACCATGAAAATCAAACGACGTGGCAGCGTGGTGTGGCGGGGCGGAATCAAAGACGGCAAAGGGGCCATCAGTACCGAGAGCGGCGCGCTGCACGACTATCCCTACGGCTTTTCCAGCCGCTTCGAAGGTCAGCGGGGGAGCAATCCCGAGGAGCTGATCGGCGCCGCCCACGCCAGCTGCTTTACCATGGCGCTGTCGCTGATCCTGGGCGAAGCCAAGCTGGTTGCCGACCAGATGGACACCACGGCCGAAGTGACGCTCGAACAGGTCGAAAGCGGTTACGCGATTACCAGCGTGCACCTGACGTTGGCCGCCAAGATACCGGGCGCCGACCAGGCCACGTTCGAGAAGCTAGCCGCGACGGCCAAGGCCAACTGTCCCGTGTCCAAGTTGTTCAAGGCCGAGATTACGCTCGACGCCAAACTCGTCAGCTAAACGCACTGGCCGCATTGCCTGGCCAGCCTCGCGGGGTGCGAAGGGCGCGGTTGCAAATTGAGCGCTGCCATGCCCGGCACGACGCATTCAGGTGGGGGCTGACCGTTTGCGAACGGCCAGTACAGTGAGCGCGGCAAAGGCCACCAGGACCACTAGCTGGGTGACGGCAAATGGCGACTCGGCCTGCGTGGGAGCCAGCTCGTGTAAAGCGGGCACTTTGAGAAAGCTCTGCACGACGAGCACGAAGAAGTTGAAGTAAAAGGCCACCATGGCCGTGACGATGTAGACCACGTTCCAATGGCCGGCGAGCTTGCGGCCGTAGCGGGCGTAGCAGGCCACGGCCAAAACCACGAGCGAAAGCGCTCCCAGTACGTGCGAGGGGAGCAGCTTCTCGAAGGGAAAGCCAAAGCCGGTCAGGCTGGTGGCAATGGTCGTAGTCAAGAAGATGTCGTGCCAAGGCCCAAGCGGCCGGGCAGTGAGCATTCCGAATACGATGACCAATCCGGCGGCAATGGCGATCAGGCTGATCGCTACGTGAAGTAGCGTGTAGGCTTGCATTTTCGTCTCTCGGTAGCCTGCTTGATCCGCCTGACGGCTAGAGCCTACCGCGCGCGAGCCGCCGTGGCAATCGCGGTAAGAATGCGGCTGTTAGCCTGGCGACGCACTCGCTTCCCGCGGAACCGGAGCGTGCGACCGCGAGAGTGTTAGTTTTCTGCAAGGTCCCATAGTGCATGCGCCGGCCGTTGGGCTAGACTAACCCTTTGAAAACACTGCAGCCCCTTTGAAAACACTGCAGCGGGCGGATCTGTCATGCGACGTCAACGGCACGCGTTCACACTAATCGAACTATTGGTCGTGATTGCCATTGTCGGTCTGCTGGTGGCCATACTCGTGCCGGCCGTGCAGATGGCGCGCGAGGCCGCGCGGCGCAACCAATGCGCTAACCATTTGCGACAGATCGGCGTCGCCCTGCAGACCTACGAAGGCGCCCAGCGTTCGCTCCCTTCGGGCTATATTTCGGCCTTCACAAGTGACGGCACCGACACGGGGCCGGGTTGGGGCTGGGCCGCGCTCCTGTTGAACAATCTCGAGGAGTCGGCGCTGAGCGCCCAGGTGCGCTTCTCGCTGCCCATCGAGGACCCGGTGAACCTGTCGGGGCGGACCCGAGCGGTGCCGGTTTATCTTTGCCCATCCGACTTTGTGCCACCCACCTGGGAAGCGCTTCGCGACGACCCACAGCGAAGCCGGATTTGCGACGTCGCCTCGGCCAACTTCGTCGGCATGTTTGGCGATGCCGAGCCTGGAGTCGATGGCACGGGGCTGTTCTTTCGCAACAGCCACGTGCGGTTCCGTGAGATTACCGACGGCACGTCCCACACGATCGCAGCCGGTGAACGATCGCACGCCCTGGGGCAATCGACCTGGGTGGGCTCGGTGACCGGCGCACTGTTAGCGCCCGGACCGAACGACGGCATCGGCACCTACGAACTGGAACACGGCGCCACGATGACCTTGGGGCAAGCCGGTGAGCATAGCAGCCCCGGAGACCCGAACGGCGAAGCCGACATGTTTCATAGTCTGCATTCCGGCGGGGTCAATTTTGTATTCGCCGATGCCCATGTCTCGTTCTTGACGACTGACCTCGATCCTGACGTGTTCGAGGCGCTTTCGACTCGCGCGGGCGGCGAGCCGATCTCGGGGGAGTATTAGCCGTGCGCCGACTTGGTCTGATCGCTGCTTGGTTAGTGACCTGTGCCGGCTGCGGTTCACGCGAAGCTCCGACCGATGTTGTGCCGCTGACCGAAGTGCCGGCCGACTTGCGGACGGTAGCCGAGCAGGCGCTGCCGAAAGCCCGGCTCGAAAGCGCACGGCGGATGCAAGTGCGCGGGCAAGAGGTGTATCAGATACGCGCGAAATTGCCTGGCGGCAAGATTCGCGAAGTGGATGTCGCGGCGTCCGGTGAGGTGATCGACTCGCGCTAGCAATGTCGCGCGAATCAAGGGGGCCGGGAGTTACCGAGCCGGCGCGATCGAGTATGCGGCCTGGTGCCAGGGGCCGACGTCGAGGTACAAGCCTTGCGACTCGAGTGCGTCGCCGTCGCGGCAATAGACGGTTTCGCTCAGTTGGTCACGTAGACGCCAAGTCTCCGCGCGAAAGCGCTCGGCGTCGGGCCACCGCACATAACACTGGCTCTGGTGTGGCGAAAAATTGGCCACGGCCAAAAGTCGATCGCCCTGTTCGCTCTGCCAGTCGTAGGCCAGAAAGCTGTCCCAGGTCCAGTTTCCTTCCCAAGCGGCCGAACAGCCCAGCAGCGTCCAGCGTCCATTGCGAACGACGTCGCGCCGCAGCACCTCCAGCAATCGGCCATAGAACCGCAAAAGCTCTTCGCTCACCAGTTCGGCCGGCGCCCGGCAAAGGTGGGGCGAGATGCGTTTAGCGCGGCCCTCGAACTGCCCCTGGTGAAAAAAACGCATTCCAGGGGCCAGGTATGTGATGATCGCGGCCGCCTTGTGCACCTCCGGTGGAAAGGTGGCTGCCGCGCGCGGCTCGTCGTGATTCTCGAGAAAGCGAACTAGCTTGCTCTGAAAGTCGAGACCCGCGGCCAGATGCTCGCGGATCGGACGGGCGTGGCCCTCGCGCAGTCGATCGTACAAGCGCTTGTCGTAGGTGTAGTCGAAGCCTTGCTGCTGCAAGGTCCACTCCAGGTCCCAATAAACCTCGGCCATGAATCGGAAACCAGGAACCTGGTCGCGCACGGCCTGAATGGCCCGCGGCCAGAACGGTTCGGCATTAATTCCCCAGGTGCGCTGGAACACCTCGGGCAAGACCAGCATGGCCATGTCGCAGCGCAAGCCGTCGCACTGCCGCGAGATCTTGAGCAGCTCGCCGATCATGGCCTGTTGCGTGGCCGGGTTGCCATAGTTGAGCTGCAGCGAATCGGGCCAGCCGGGGAAGTACGGATCGCGCCCGTAAGCCAGGATCTGCTCTTGCCCTCCAGCAGCCAATCGCGTGAAGTTGTGCGGCTCGCGGCCCAACTGGTCGAGAGTTCCCGCCACGTAGAATTCGGGATGCGATGCGACCCAGGGATGGTCGAGGCCCGTGTGGTTGGGAACGAAATCCAACAGCAGCTTGAGACCGCGAGTGCGCAAGCGTTCGCGTAGCCGCGCGAGCGCCGCATCGCCGCCCAGGTCTCGATGCACGACATAGCCGGTGATGGCGAAGCCCGAGCCGCCGATGTCGGCGTCGCAGAGATCGGGCAAGGTCGCCGCGAATTCGGCGCGCCAGGCGGCATTGCCCCGCGAAACGGCGCGGCCCGCCTCGCCGGTCTGCCAGACGCTGAGCAGCCAGATCCAGTCGAAGCCTTGTGCCGCCAGGTCGTCGAGCTGTTGGTCGGAAATGTCATCGAGCGTGGCCGGCCGCCCCAGGGCGCGAGACAACTCGGTGATCCACACGCGGGTATTGATCTGATACAACGCTGGATTGGCGGGCTCGGTCATGGTTGGGGCGGCAATTGAGCCGCGTCTTCCTGGGCTAGCGAATCGCGCAGGTCGGTCAGGGCACGCTGCCCCACGCGCAGCAGACCTTCCTGCGGACGATCGAGATCGGCGATCAGAAAGATCACGGCTGAGAAGGTCAGCGCCAGGGCCAACACAGCCAGCGACCGGCGCGAGCCGGACAGGCCCTCCTGATAACCGAGGGCCGACATGGCCAGAATCGCCATCGCGTACAGCACCAGCCAGACCATCTCGGGAATGCGATTGTGCAAGGCAAACATCACCCGCTTGCCGTGCAGGTCGATGACGTTGTTGAGCGACTGGATCAATAGCCCGGTCACGATCGGCCGGCTATCCTGATCGACCAGCTGACCCGTTTGGGCCCAGAGTTGGTTTTGCAGCTCACTCGATTGCGTAATGCCCTCTTCAATGCGGCCAGCCTGCACGGCTTTCAGCCGCACGTCGACATAATCGCGCAGCAGCTTGCGAATCTCGTGGTTCTGGGGCTCGGGCACCAGGTTGGCTCGCAGATAAGCCGTGCCAATGGCATTGGCCTCTTCGAGCACCAGCATCCGCCGGGCGTCGAAACGCGAGGCCGCGAGCCCGAAGGTGAAGGCCAGCATGAACGCCAGCAGTCCCAAGGTGGCGGCGACAATCGCACCCACGGGCGCGTCTTTCTCGGGCAGCGTCGACCGTCGTCGCAAGCCGCCCAGCCGATAGCCGACTTCGATCGATGCCACGACCACGGCGATGGTGCCGGCAAACACCAGCCACAAGGGCATCGCATCGAGCACTCGGATCGTATCCACTGAAAAACCTGCGACTGGCTCGGTTGTGAACGCGGGAAAAGCGGCTCGAGGCACTAAGTGTTACGTGCGTTGTTGACTGCCAGGATTAAGATCAAACCGTCGTGGACTGCAATTCTTCAGAGGCCGTGGCGCGCGCCGCTTGGGCATAGGCCTGCTTGCCGGCCGCCAACGCCTGTTCGGCGCTGGTCGTGGCGAACAAGTGCATGATACGGGCAATCACTCCGGTCCAGCCCGTCTGGTGGCTGGCTCCCAAGCCGGCGCCGTTATCGCCATGAAAGTACTCGTAGAACAGCAGGCAGTCACGCCAGTTCGGATCGTGTTGAAAGCGGTCGTTGCCGCCGTAGACAGCGCGTTTGCCCTGCTGGTCGCGAGTGAACAGGCAGGTCAAGCGGCGCCCGATTTCCTCGGCCACCTGGTAGAGAGTCATTTGACGGCCTGAGCCCGTGGGGCATTCGACGGTAAACGAATCGCCGTAGAAGCCGTAGTATTGCAGGAGCGCACGGATGATCAGAGCATTAACGGGCATCCAGACCGGGCCGCGCCAGTTGGAGTTGCCGCCAAACATTCCCGAATCGGATTCGGCTGGCAGGTAGGCGACGCGATACTCCTGGCCACCCGCGTGAATCACGTAGGGATGCTCGGCGTGGTAGCGCGATAGCGAGCGCAAGCCGTAGGGGCTGAGAAACTCGTTTTCGTCGAGCATCTTGCTGAGCACGCGGCGCAGGCGTGTCTCGTCGAGGATCGATGCCAGGCGGCGCCCATTGACGCCGCGCTCCAAGGGATCGTGAATGGCCGAGCGCAGCTCGGGCCGCGAATCGAGAAACCAATGGAAACGCTCGCCGAGCTCGGGATTCGATTCCAACAAAGTGCCGTCGAACACGGTGGCGGCACACAGCGGCAGCAGGCCGACCATCGATCGCACCTTGAGCCGTTGGGCCTGGCCGTTGGGGAGCCGCAGCACGTCGTAGTAAAAGCCGTCCTCCTCGTCCCACATGCCGGTATCTTGCGCCAAATGGCCCATTGCCGAGGCGATCCAGAGGAAATGCTCGGCGAACTTGAGCGTCATTTCCTGGTAGTCGGGATCGGTTGCGGCCAGTTCGCCGGCAATTTCCAGCATGTTCTGGCAAAACAGCGCCATCCAGGCCGTGCCGTCGGCCTGCTCCAGATAGCCGCCGGTGGGCAGCGGCGCATTGCGGTCGAAGACACCAATGTTGTCGAGCCCCAGGAAGCCGCCTTCGAACACGTTGCGGCCGGTGCGGTCCTTGCGATTGACCCACCAGGTGAAGTTGAGCAACAGCTTTTGGAAGCAGCTCTTGAGCCACTCGCGGTCTCCTTCGCCCCGTTTGGCTTTTTCGAGCCGATAGGTGAAGATCGTTGACCAGGCGTGCACCGGCGGATTGACGTCGCCAAAGTTCCATTCGTAAGCCGGAATCTGGCCGCTCGGGTGCATGTAACGCTCGCGGAGCATCAGCTTGAGCTGCTTTTTACCGAAGTCGTCGTCGACCATCGTCAGGGACAGCACGTGAAAGGCCAGGTCCCAGGCGGCATACCAGGGGTATTCCCATTTGTCGGGCATCGAGATCACGTCGCCGTTGTACATGTGATGCCAGTGCTCGTTGCGCGGCGCCGTCTTGCGGGTCTCTTTGAAGGGATCCGAACCGCGCTCCTCGAGCCAGCGGTCGACGTCGTAGTAATAAAACTGTTTGCTCCAGAGCATGCCGGCCAAGGCCTGCCGCATGACGTTGGCCTCGTCGGCGTTGAATGAGGCGGGCGTCAAATCGGCGTAGAACTCGTCGGCTTCGCGGCGCCGCGCCGACAGCACTTGCTCGAGCTGTGCGCCGTGAGGATCGCTGGTCCCGGCGCTATCGTTGTGCGAACCGTCGGGCGCGATATCGCACAGCCGCAAGCGTACGGTGCACTGTTGTCCGGCCGGCACCACCAGGTGATAGTGGGCCGCGACCTTGGTGCCGCGCTGGTCGGGGTTCACCGCCGAAGTGACGCCCTTGACGATATAGTCGTTGATGCCGTCCTTGACGTACGAGAATCGGTTGGGCACGCCGAAGATACGCTGCGTGTTGGTTTCGTTCTCGGTAAACAGCAGTTGATCGGCCTCGTGGCAGTAGAGATAGCGGGTGCCCAGTTGGGCGTCGGCGGCCGCCACGACTTTCACCCCATCGGCCGCTGGCAATTCTTCGATCCACGGCCGCCCCGAGCCCGACTGCCACGACCACTGGTTGCGAAACCAAAGCGTGGGTAGCACGTGCAAGTCGGCCGACTGCTGGCCGCGGTTGTGCACCGTTACGTTAATCACCAGGTCCTCGGGCGAGGCCTTGGCATATTCGACTTCCACGTCGAAGTAGGCATCGTTGGCGAATACGCCGGTATCGCAGAGCTCGTATTCGAACTGGTCGCGTCCACGGCTGCGACTGGTGTCGACCAGGTCGGAGTAGGGAAACGCCGCTTGGGGATACTTGTACAGCATCTTCATGTACGAGTGAGTCGGCGTGCTGTCGAGGTAAAAGTAGTACTCCTTCACATCCTCGCCGTGGTTGCCCTCGCTGTTGGTCAGTCCGAACAGCCGCTCCTTCAAGATGG
>CAZPED010000048.1:0-11160 GCA_964585335.1 uncultured Planctomycetaceae bacterium
TACGGCAGCGCCCACTTTCAAACCGAGTTTCTGGCCACGGGGCTGAACCAGATGAACGGCCCCATGATCTTCTACTACGGCGCCTATGCCCAGGCCGGATACTTTCTGACGGGCGAATCGGCCGGCTACAACAAGCAGACCGGCGTGCTCGATTACAACGTCAAGCCGTACGCAGAATTCTTCGGCGCCGGCAACCCGCTGTCGATGTGTGGCTGGGGCGCTTGGGAATTGGCTATGCGGTGGAGCTACTTGAACCTGTCGGCAACAAACATCACGCCCGGGAATATCGTCAGCCCGGTGGCGACAATTCCGCCGATTCCCAATGCCGGCGCGCTCAATGAGAGCACGGTGGCACTCAACTGGTGGTGGAACCAGTACACCCGCGTGCAGTTCAACTGGATTCACACCATGCTGGAGAACAATGTGCACGGATTCAGCGCCATGGACATTTTTGCCACGCGATTCCAAGTCGAGTTTTAGCGAGCAGCTCTGCCCGCCTCGGGGATGATTTGCACACCCCCCTGAACCGCTCCACGCCGATGACGGTTGGACCGGCAGTGCCGCGCACGAACTGTCCAGCACTCGACCGCTCAAATGAAATGGGGAACGCGCGAATCGTCGCGGATTCCGCGGCGAATCAGCCTGCCGTATGGCTATGCCGCGCGCGGGGCCAGTTTTCTCGCAGCGCTGTCTGCCGCATATAATTAAGTCAGCCAACTGCGCGTCGAAGGCCGCGGGGCGCAGGGGGTAGGGGGCAAGGGGCGCGGCGCCACTCGGCCATTGCAGAAGCCGGGGCAGCCCAGCGCCAATCAGGTTGATTCGGTTCCTGGCTCTTGGAGTTGGAGAAGGGTATGAAGCTGCCGATTCTCATCGTGGACGACGATCGCGACGGCGCCTCGATGCTGGCCAAATTGTTCGAGGGACTCGGTTACCAGGCGGACTTCGTTTGCGACGGCTACGCTGCCCTCGAGCGGATCGAGCAGCGACCTTTCGGCATCGCGATCATCGACTACCGGATGCCCGGCATGAACGGCGTCGAATTGTTTCGCCAGCTGCGCGACAAGCGGCCCGAACTGTCGGCCGTCTTCCTGACCGGCTATCCGACGATCGACGTCGTCTACCCGGCCATCGAAGCCGGCATTCTGCGGGTGCTCTCGAAACCGGCTGATTTCAAGGAACTGCTGCCCATCATTGAAGAACACTTGGGCGCCGCCAGCGTCTAACGTTTTGTGTTCGCATCGGACAAACGCTGCTATGGGCCGACGCCCCATCAACCACGCGGATATTTGCTGGCAAGCGGTTGCTAGCAGGTGCGGCGTCAAGGTCGCGAATCTGGGCTAAATGCTCGCCTGCGGCGCGGATTGATGAGCCAGGAGCCGTGTGCTTGCCGACGATAAACTACGACAACCCGCCGGTTGCCTTGGCATTGGCGCAAAGTTGTCGTCCCCTCGATCGTCTTGTCGCGGCGCGCCTGGCGCGCTCGCGCAGCACACCTTTCCCACCGCAGCTCGTTCCCGCCTGCCGCTCTCCTAACCATTGTCGGGTTGACACGTTGTGCCGACCACGGCTATAAGCCCTCGCGTGGGTTTGGCCGATGGAGTTGGCCACCCAACACAGCGCGCCGCCTCGGCAACTTAACACAAGGACGTAACTCCAGCGATGGCTAGCTCTCCCTCCTCGATTTCGGCGGGCGCACCTGCCTTTCAGGTTCCCCCCGCTCTGGTCGATTTCGTTGTCCGCCGCCGCATCTTGCTTTCGATTATCCTGTTCGCGGCGATCGCGGCCGAAGACGTGGCGTTCGGTCATAAGCCGCACAACATTCTGGACCTGAGCGATCCGCTGTCGGTTCTCGGGCTGGCCTTGGTGATCGCCGGGCTGGCGCTGCGCAGCTGGTCGACGGGAATTTTGCACAAAAACCAGCAGCTGGCCACCACGGGGCCTTACAGCCTGGTGCGCAATCCGCTGTACGTCGGCTCGTTCTGCATGATGTTTGGCTTCTGCACCATTATTGGCGACCTGACGAACCTGCTGTTCATTGCCGGCCCGGTCGTGCTGATGTACGTGCTCAAGGTGCGGCAGGAAGAAATCTACCTCTCCACGCACTTTCCGGCCGAGTGGATCGAGTATTCGAGCCGTACCCCGCGCTATTTGCCGCGCCTGGGCCGTCACCATCTGGCCGCCGAGTGGCGCTTCAGCCAATGGCTCGACAGCCGCGAATACCAGGCCGTGGCGGCTTCACTGGCCGGCCTGGTGGGACTGTATCTCTGGCACCTGGCTTAATCGCCGGCCCGACTGCAAGGATACCGAGTCGTCATGCGGTTGATCACCCGGTATGTCTTGCGCGAGGTCGGGCAGGTATTTCTGGTCACGCTGTTTTCGCTGACCACGCTGTTGATTCTGGCCGTGGGCGTCAAGGAAGCGATTGCCCAGGGCGTGGGCGCCGCCCAAGTGGCGAAGATGCTGCCCTACCTGTTGCCGAACGCGCTGGTATTCGCGTTGCCAGGCTCGGTGCTTTTCGCCGTGTCGAGCGTTTACGGGCGAATGTCGGCCAGTAACGAAATCACGGCGCTGAAAAGCGCCGGCGTCAGCCCGATGGCCGTGATCTGGCCGTCGTTGTTTCTGGCGGCGGCGATCAGCCTGGCCACGGTGTGGCTCAACGACCTGGCCATGAGCTGGGGCTACCACGGCATGCAGCGCGTGGTTGTCGATTCGCTAGAAGACATCGCCTATGGCATGTTGCGCACCCAAAAGACCTTCAGCCGGCCGGCTTTTTCCGTCACGGTCAAGGAAGTCAGAGGCCGCACGCTGATCAAGCCGATGTTCGCCTTTCCCGCTCCCGACGGCGAGGGCTCCTACAAAGTGCAGGCCGAAAGCGCTGAGCTCAAGTCAAACCCCGGCTCGGGAAAACTGACGATCAAGTTGTTCAACATCACGTCGGACGCCCCGGGCCAGCACTTTGCCTTGCCCGACCAGGACTTTGAGCGCGACATCGAGATCATGTCGCCATCGAACCGAAACTCGGCGCCCGCGCGGCTGGCGCTGAGCGAGTTTCCCGAGGAGACGGCCCGGCAGAAGGTGAAGATCGCGACGCTCGAGGAGACGATGACCGCCAAGAGCGGTTTTCAACTGCTCACCGGCGACTTCGATGCCTTGCAGGCGAACAACTGGGGAGGCGACGCCCACCAGTTGCAAGACCTGAAGTTCCAGCTCTATCGCATGCAGACCGAGCCGCCGCGGCGCTGGGCCAATGGGTTCAGCTGCCTGTGTTTTGCACTGGTTGGCGCCGCCATGGCGATCCGCCTGCGCAATGCCGACGTGCTCAACAGCTTCTTCATCTGCTTTCTACCGATCCTGCTGCTCTACTACCCGCTGTTGATGTTCGGGGCCGATCGGGCGAAAGCCGGGGCCATGAATCCCTACTGCGTGTGGCTGGGCAATTGCGTGCTGGTGCTCTGGGGCATATGGCTGCTCCGGCGGGTCAAGCGTTATTGAGCTGTGCGGCTCGGCGGTAGTGGCCGTCAGACTTCGACGCGCTTCCAGCCGCCGCGGCCAAACCGCACGATCATCAGCCCGCAGCGCAGCAGCAGGTCGGCCACCATGGCATACCAGGCGCCGCGCACGCCCCAGCCCCAACTGATGGCCAGCAGCCACGCCAAGGGAATCCGCAGGCCGACAAAGCCGAGGAACGTGAAGGCTAGCGGCCAGCGCGTATCGCCCGCACCGCGCAATGCGCCCGTGAGCACCTGTAACAGCGCCAGCGGCGGCATGCCGAAAGCCACGATTCGCAGCAGGCTGGGGGCAATGGCCGCCACGCCCGACTGTTGCTCGCCCAGGAAGGCCTGCACCAATTGGTCGGCGCCGAAATAAAGGGCCAGGCCGGCGCCGGTCAGCAGCGATCCGCTAATGCTGCACGCCGCCAGCACACTGCGCGAGGCCTGGCGATAATCGCGCGCTCCCAGGTATTGCCCAGCCAGTGTGGCCGCCGCCACTTGAAACGCATAGCCGGGCAAGTAGGCCAGCGACTCGATGCGAATGGCCACGCCATGGGCCGCCACCTCGTCGACGCTCAACTGGTTGACGATCGAGATGAACACCAGCTGGCAGACGACGATCGACAACACGTCGATGCCGCCGGGCACGCCAATCCGCAGAATCCGTCGCATCAGGTCGGGGTCGGGGCGCAAGAGCGCCAGGCGAATGCGCAGGCCCGCGCGGCCGCGCAGCAGTGTTCCAAAGGGAATCAGGCCGCCGGCGGCGTGACCACAGGCGGCCCCGATGGGTAGCGCTTCCCAGCCGAGCTGGGGCAGCGGGCCAAGGCCCAACAACAACGACCAGGCCACGGCAATGTTAATCGCGTTGACCATGATCATGCTCACCAGTCCGGTCACCATGTCGCCCGCGCCGCGCAGGCTGCCGATGCCCACCGCTTCGAGCATGATGCAGGGCAACATCGGGATGATAAACCGCAGGTAGCGGTCAGCCAGCTCGGCCGGCTGGCCCTCGAGCTGCAGCAAGCGGATCAACTGGTCGCTGCCTAGCAGTCCAGCGATGGTGAACGCTCCGGCCAACAGGCCGCCCAGCAAGAACGATTGATTGACGACGCGGTTGGCGGCCGGCCAGTCGCGCGCCCCCACGAAGCGGGCGGTCATGGCCGTGGTGCCGATCGAGACCAGGCCGAACAGGTTCGTGAGCAGCCACAGGACGTAGGAAACCACGGTCATGGCCGCCAGGTGCGTGTCGGCCAGGTAATGGCCAGCCAAGAGCGTGTCGGAAAAGCCGACCAGCATGACCAGCACTTGCTCGACCAGGACCGGCCAAACCAGGCGGAACAGGGGCCGCAGAATTCCCGATGACTGGAGGGCAGGTGCGCTCACGCGATCGAACCGCGCCACGAATGACAGCGGCGAACGGCCGAAGCGCCTCCCGCGCACCAGAGGATTCCGCCCGCCAGGCGGCAGGGTAGACCGAATTGCGGGCAAGGTCAACGCAATGGCTTGACACTGCGCAGCCGGCCAGTTACAGTCGCGTTTGGTCGGACCGCCAGCAGTGTTGCATTTGCAATTGTTCGGCGGTTTTTTTCATGCAGCCAGTACTACGAAAAGCTTCTGTTTGGGCCATTTCGGCCCTGTTTGGCTGCGTTTCGCTGCTCGGTCAGGGCTGGCACTGTTTCTTGGGCCATGCCTTCCATGCGCATGGCCAAACGGCCAGCGTTTGCTGCCATTCTCATAACCGGGCTGGTTGCCATGCGGCAACGACGGCTGGCTGTGCCACGACCCCAACGAATGTTTCATCGGCGGGGGGCACGTCGTTAAACCCAGGGGCAGCGACGCACGATTGCCCCCTCTGTAAGTTCTTTGCACAGGCCCAATGCGTGGCACTCGTGCTCGTGGTGTTGGCCACGCGGCGCGCATTCGGCGTGCCAGAGGAATTCGCGCCCGCCGCGATTTCTGCGGTTTGCGCTCTCTATCGCTCGCGGGCGCCGCCGGCTACCGCACTCTGCGGCTAAACGCCAGGAAAGCGTTCGCAGAGCGTGCCTGCCCGGCTCGAGGGTTCGTCGACGGCGTCATTGCGCTTGATGTAGCGCGCCGCACGTCGAGCGCCACCAGCGGGCGGCCGAGTTTGCGACGTCTCCTGAGCACTCGCCGCGCTTCTTGAACCCTGGCGATTGCACTGCCAATCGGCGACCTGGCGTTGCCCTTGGTGGTGCGCTGTCCCTGCGCGAGGCAACTCCGCTTCCGGCCGGCGCTTGTCAAGCAAACTGCGGTCCGACCAAACCGTGCTTGCACGCCGCCGGAAGCGGAGCCATCGCCGCCGGGACACCGTGACAGGGCAGCGCTGCGCTCAAGCAGCTCATACCATCGCAATCGGGCAGCCGAGCGGCGGCGCCGATTACCAGCTGGCACCGTGCACAAAGGGCGTGCTGCGCCGATGACCGGCCAGCCGAGGCGTCGAGGGAAGAGTCATGAATCGTCGAGCAGGTTTCACCCTTGTGGAGCTGTTGGTCGTGATCGCGATCATCGGGCTGCTGGTGGGACTGCTGCTGCCAGCCGTGCAGGCCTCGCGCGAGAGCGCGCGAACGGCCAACTGCGCCAGCAACTTCCGCCAGGTGGGGTTGGCCATGAACCAGTTTTGCGACACGCACCGCGGCCACTGGCCCGAAACGACGCACACCGTGGAGCCCGACCCCGTGACCGGCAAGTACACGCAGGCCTGGATCTACACGATCGCGCCGTACATGGAGGACGTTGACGCGATTCGAATTTGCCCTAGCGATCTGGCGGGCGACCTGCGGATGCGCGGCAAGGGCACCAGCTACACGATGAACGGCTATTTGTCCAGCGAATCACGCCCCCCGTTCGATAACCGCCGCAAGCTGATCGCCATGTCGAAGTCGATCGTGGCGTTTGAACTGGCCGAGCAGAAGGATATTGGCGCCATGACGTCGCAACGGCCCGAGGATATCGACCCGTTCAACGATCACGTGCACTCGTTCAACTGGTTCAACACGACCAACATCAACAACAAGACCGTGTTCACCAATATCAGTCAGGAGATCGCCGTCGACCGGCACCATGGCACGTCGCACTTTCTGTATGCCGACGGCCACGTCGAGGCGATCACCAGCCAGCAGATCAGCCAATGGGCCGACCAGGCGTTCAACTTCGCCAAGCCGCCGGCGTTCTGACGAATCACCGTTTCGCGAATGCTTTGTTCAATTTCAACGAGGAGGGCCGCTCATGCCATGTGATACCAGTTGAACTCCGGCGCCTCTCAACCAGCGCCACGGCGCTAGCCTCTGGCGAACCACAACTGTTTTGCTTCCGGGGGAGAGTCGTCCATGTTTGTTTTTTCATCGAGACCCCTTAATCGATTCGAGGCTTTTGTCATGCGTTATGCAGTAATTCTGATTGCCCTGGCCGCCGCATCGGGCGCTCCGGCCTGGGCTCACGACGACGTCTTTCCCTACGCGTTGGACGGCAAGATCGTCACCGGCGGACACGACGATGTCTTTGGCACCAACACAATCGTCGAACGCGTCTTTGGCTACGATTTCGGCGAAGACCCGTCCGACCCCTACATCATCGGCGATCCGGGCTTCAACAACGGCGCATTTGGCATCGGCGTGTTTCCCGGCGATGGACTGTTGCCGGCCAACTTTACGTTGGGCTTCAACGTGATCACGAACCTGGAATACTGGGACGGCAGCGGCGCCGTGTCGTTTGCGGCCGCGCCGCTCGGCATCTCGCTGGGACTGCAGCGCGGCAGCTCGACCGCCATCATCGATGGTTCGGGCGTATCGGGCACGGTGCCCACCATCGGCAGCACAGGCGCGGCTGGTCGTCTGCACGTGCACCTGGCCACGCTGCTTAACGGCAGCGATGGCACCAACCCGCTGCCTCCCAATGCTCCCGAGGGCATTTACATGGTCGGTTTGGAGCTGAAACTGCCCGGCTCGGGTTTAGCCAACTCAGATCCGATCTACTTCGTGTTCAACAACAACCTGAGTGAAGAAACGCACGACCTGGCGATTTCGTGGGTCGCAGACAGCCTGGCTGTGCCCGAGCCGTCGACCCTGGTGTTGGCGGCAATGGCGGCAGGCGCATTGGGCCTGGCTCGTGTTCGCCGGGCCCGCGTTGGCAAGCGATGCCTGAGATCTGAACGGCTGGAAGGCTAAACGTGAACTGAGCGTGCCGGCGAGCTGGGAAGGCTTGGGCGGCCTGTCAAATCCCCCCGAAGCGCGGCCCGCGGTCGAAGTGGTCGGTTAAGACCTTTCGGCCGCGGGGCCGCTTCTAAGGAGATCAGCTAAACAGCTCGGAAATGACCTTGCCGCCGTTGGCGATCTTCATTGGCCGGCCATTGCGGCTGGTGAACGTGGTATCGAGCGAGATACCCAGCGCCTTGCACACCGTGGCCATCACGTCTTGCGACTCGTAGTGTTCGCCCTCGACTTCGGTGCCATCGGCCGATGTGCTTCCCACGGCAATGCCGCCTTTCAGGCCGGCGCCACCCAGCACGACGCTCCAGCTGCGGGCCCAGTGGTCGCGGCCCGTGTTGCCATTGATCCGCGGCGTGCGGCCGAATTCGCCCATCCAAACGATGGCCGTATCGGCCAGCAGGCCGCGCTGGTCGAGATCTTCGACTAGCGCGCTCATGGCCCGGTCCATTTCAGGCAGCTTGTTGTCGGCGAGCGTACGGAAGTTGTTGTTGTGGGTGTCCCAGCCGCCCAAATCGACTTCGACGAACGGCACGCCCTGTTCGACCAGCCGGCGGGCCATCAGGCAGCCGCGACCGAAACCGGTGTTGCCATAGCGCTCGCGCACTTCCTGCTTTTCCTGCGCGACCTTGAAGGCTTGCATTTGCTTGCTGGTCATCAGGGCCACGGTCTTGTCGAGCACGTTGGCGTGGTCCTGGGCCGATTGCCCGCGGTCTTGCTTGACGAAGCCCTTTTCGAGCGAGGCCAGCAATTGCATTCGTTGGGCCAGGCGGTCGTTGTCGTCGGTCTTCAGGTTTCGCACGTTTCCGTCGGAATTGACCACGAAGGGCGCGTAGGTCATGCCCAGAAAGCCGGGGCCGACGCTGCCGCCCCCCACGGCCACGAAGGGCGGTATTTCGAGTTCGAGCTGCTTGCTCTGCTCGGCCAACATGTGGCTGATGACCGAGCCGTAGCTGGGGTGCTCGACGTTGGGGTTCGGCACGTAGCCGGTATGCATGTAGTAGCGACCGCGGTTGTGGTCGGCCTCGCGCGTGCTCATCGAACGCACGACGGCCAGGTGCTTCATTTGCTTGGCCACCATCGGCAGGTGCTCGCAAATCTGCAAGTCACCCGTGGTGCCAATCTGCTGGAAGGGGCCGCCGGTCGGGGCGCCGGGCTTCAGGTCCCAGATGTCGATCGTCGAGGGACCGCCGTTCATCCACAACAGAATGGCGGACTTGTGCCGCTTTTTCAGGTCGGCCGCGTGAGCTCGCAGCGTCGACGTGAAGGCGATTGCCGGCCCGGCCAGGGCCGCGGCGCCGGCCAGGTGCGCAAGAAAATGGCGTCGGGTCATGCCATGGGGAGTGGTCCGAAACATGCGTTTCTCTCGGCCTTAAGCGAAGCGTTCTAGTGATTCAAAATGAACTCGTTGCTGTTGAGCACGGCCCACCAAATATCTTGCAGCGCCGCCACCGCGTCGCCTTTGCGCAGCACGAGCAGGTCGTTGGCCAGGCGAATCTCCTCGCGCGTCGGCACGCGCGCCAGGGCCGCCAGGTACAAGTGCTGGATCTTGGCCGCGTTTTTCATCTGGCCGTCGTTTGCCAGCCGATGCAAAAAACCGCCTTTGTCCACGCTCACGGCTTTATCCATCAGATCGCCGTTCATCATCATCAGCGTCTGGGGGATCGTGCCGTTGAAGGTCGTGGTCTCTTTGTTGTCGTCGGTGCCAAAAGCCACGCTGAACTGATTGAGCCACTCGCGCTTGGCGGCTTCCTGTTTCTCGTAGCTGGCCTCGCTGCTGTGTGCTTCGTTGGCCACGAGCAGCGACTCGTACAACTCCTCGGCCCGCATTTGCCGCAGATAAAAATGGCTGAACTGCGGTTTTTCTCCCAGCGCCGGATCGTCCTGCTTGTTGCGCGGGCCGATCTTGCTCGACAGCCCGTAGGGCTCGCTCAAAACGATCCACCGCATCAGCGCCTTCAGATCGTACTGGGCGGCTTTCAGCTCGGCCGCCAGCGCCGCCAGCAGCTCGGGATGGCTGGGCGGATTATGCGGTCCCATGTCGTCGATCGGCTTGGTAAAGCCATAGCCCAGGAAGTGGGCCCAAATGCGATTCACGATGGCCGGGGCGAAATACTCGGAACCCACGATCAGCGTGGCCAGCTCGGTGCGGCGGTCGACGTCCTGCACGAAGCCGCTGTCGCTCTTGAGCTTCGTGCCGTCGACGAAGACCGGCGCGGCGGCCTTGGTTAAGCCGTTGCGCAATTCGTAGAACACCACGGCCTCGTCCGGCTGGTTGTTCTCGCCGGCGAAATCCTGATTGATCAGCTCGATCGATTCGACTTGCCGAGTGCCCTTGCTGTCGAACCGCCGCAGCGCGCGGGCCTGGCGGAAGAAGGCGTTCATCTCCCAGAACTGGTTTTGCTTCCAGTTGTTAAACGGATGGTTGTGGCACTGCGTGCACTGGATCTGCAAGCCCAGGAACACTTGCGAGGTCTTGGCCGTGGCCTGAATGGCGCTTTCTTGCAGATTGCCGGCCAGGAAGTTGACGAAGCCGTTAAAGCCCTCTTCGCCTGGCTTGCTGACGCCGCGGGCCGCCACCAGCTCCCAGGCCAGCTTGTCGTAGGGCATGTTGCGTTGCAGGGCGCGGCGAAGTGCCTGTTGCAGCCCCGCACGGTTGACGAGCGAGCGGCGTTCGGTGCCGCCGGTACGGCCAATCAGCGTGTTGGTCCAGAGCGTGGTCCAATTGCGGGCGTATTCCTCGACGTATTCCTCGCCGAGCAGGCGATCGACCAGCCGCGTCTTACGTTCCTTGGGCTTATCGGCCAGGAACTGCTTCAACTCGTCGACACGGGGAATGCGGCCCAGCACGTCGAGAAACACCCGCCGGCACCACTCACCGTCGGTGGCGGCCGCCGAGGGGCCGAGTTTGGCCGCTTCCCAGTGCTGGCGCAGCTGGTCGTTGATGAGCGCGATCTGTGGCGGAGTAGTGCGCGGGGCGGTAGCTGACTGCGCTGGCGTCTGGGTATGGGGAGCCTGAGGGGCGGGGGTATCGGCTGCGGCGATGATGCCAAAACACCACGCCGACGTTGCCAAAAAGCCCAGCGCATAGAGACCCGGCCGCACCCGGCGGCGGGTTGGTCGAGGTCGGCGCCTCGCAAACGCATTGATTCCCTGCGTCGGTGCCATTGCGGCCAAATTGTCTAGCTAAGCTTGGTCCCCAGGCGGCTGAGTGCCGGCGAGGACCGCGACTGCCTGACCTTTCAAAATCGACCCGTAGCGTGAGAGAACGAGCATCCCGCGTGCATTCTCTCTGGGGTGATCTGGTCGGAATACCAATCGTGGTAGGGGGCGAAATTTATTTCCGACCCCAGAATTGGGTCCAGAAATCTAGTGTTTCATTTCGCTGCATGTGTATCATTTTGCAGCAGCAAAATGCAACAGGCGAGTTGGGACCGGAGACTGCA
>CAZPED010000049.1:0-11134 GCA_964585335.1 uncultured Planctomycetaceae bacterium
GTGATCTTCGACGCCGACTTCCTGCAATCGTGGAAGCAGGAATATGAGAACTTCACTCCCGAAGGCATCGCGGCCATCACCGGCGGACCGCTCGACTTGCGCACCTACCAGGCCGAGCTCAAGAAACACGGCATGCACGGCGACCTCAATCACGTGGGCTGCGAGCTGCACCACGGGCTGGCCCGCGAATTTGCCCTGGGCGCTGCCGTGTTGGCCACGCGGACAACGAACCCCGCCGAGCAGGAAAAGCTGATCTTGCAGGGGCTCAAGGAAGTGACGATGCACGAGATTGGCCACACGCTGGGCCTGCGTCACAACTTCAAGGCCAGCACCATGCTCTCGCTCGAAGAGATTAACGACGTGGCCAAAACCCGCGAGAGCGGCCTGACTGGCTCGGTGATGGACTACGCTCCGGCGAACCTGATGCCGCAGGCAATGGCCCAGGGCGATTACTTCTCGACCACGATTGGTCCCTACGACATGTGGGCCATCGAGTACGGTTACAAGCCGCTGTCGGGAGGCACCGAGGGCGAAGTCGCGGAGTTGAAAAAGATTGCCTCGCGCGCCGCCGAGCCGGCTCTGGCCTACTCGACCGACGAAGACACGCGCGGCATCGACCCCGATCCGCTTTCCAACCGCTTCGACATGAGCAAGGACCCAGTCGCTTATGCCAAGTTGCGGGCCCAGCTGATCGCCGAACAATGGCCCAAGGTGATTGAAGAAACCACCAAGCCGGGCGATGGCTACCAGAAAGTGCGCCGCGCCTTCGGCGTGTTGCTGGAGCAGCATGGCCGGGCGATGCAGTTTGCCGCCCGATTCGTCGGCGGCGTCTACGTCAACCGCGCCCACAAGGGCGATCCGAATGCCCAGGCGCCGTTCGTGGTGGTCGACCCCGCCAAGCAGCGCGAAGCCTTGGCGCTCGTCGAAGAGCAAGTCTTTAGCGACAAGCCGTTCCAGTTTCCGCCCGAGCTGTACAAGCACCTGGCCTCGACGCGCTGGCTGCACTGGGGATCGGACTTGCCGCTCCGGGCCGACTATCCGGTGCACGAAGTGATTGCCATGTGGCAAGACCGCATCCTGCAGCAGCTGCTCTCGCCGCTCACGCTCGAGCGTCTGCACGACAACGAGCTGCACGCTCCGGCCGATCAGGACGCCCTGACCGCCCCGGAACTCTTCGACCGCTTGAGCAAGTCGATCTTCACCGAGATCGACAAGCTCCCCGAGGGAGACTTCACCAACCGCAAGCCCGCCATCAGCAGCCTGCGGCGCAACTTGCAGCGTGCCTACGTCAAGCACCTGTCGTACATCGCCATGGGTGACTCCGGCGCTCCGCAGGACTGCCAGACCGTGGCCTACACCGAGCTTTCGGCGCTCGAGGCCCGGATCAATAACCTGCTCAAGAGCAACTCGAAGCTGGATGCTTACAGCCGCGCTCACCTCGAGGAAACGGCCAGCCGCATTCACAAGGTGCTCGATGCCCGGTTGAACTTGCTCGGCCCCTGAGGCACGGCCAGCTTCAATCCCATTGATTCTCAAACGCCCTCCAGGCACTGCTGGAGGGCGTTTTTTGTTGCCTCGCCGCTGGCCACGGGAGGACGGCACCGACCAGCTTTGCGAATTCGCCCCCGCGAGCTATGCTACAGGCGCGCTGCTGAATTACCCCGCGGTGCTTTCGGGCGGACCATGCGACTGATCGTAGCCATCATTCAACCGACTAAGCTGACCGCCGTGCGCGAAGCGCTGGCCAAGATCGACGTCACGCGCATGACCGTCTGCGACGCCCAAGGTTTTGGCCGCCAGCGCGGCCAAACCGAATACTACCGCGGCAACGAGTACCACACCAATCTGCTGCGCAAGATCGCGCTCGAAATCACGGTGAACGAGGACTTCCTCGAACGCACGCTCGAAACGCTGCAAAGCGTCGCCCGCACGGGCCCCGAGGGCAACATCGGCGACGGGAAGATCTTTGTCTTGCCCGTCGAAGAGTCGATCGACATTTCCAGCACCTCCCGTGGACCGGGCGCCGTCTGAAGCTCTCCGCCCAAGGTCGTCATGCAAGTCCTGGCACTCGTCTCCGAACTGATGACGCAGTCGACGATTGCGGCCGCGGCTACTCGCGCGGGCGTCACGCTGATGGCGGTGGGCACTGCCCAGCAGTTGCTTGCCGTGGCGGCCAAGGCCCAGCCCGCGCTGGTCGTGCTCGACTTGAGCCAACCGGCTCTCGACGTCGGCCTACTGCTGGCTGACTTGCGGCCGCTGCTTGCTCCCAGCTGCCAAGTAGTTGCCTTTGGTCCGCACGTACACAAGGCGCGGTTGGAGGCCGCGGCAGCCGCCGGTTGCGACCGCGTGCTTTCCCGTGGTCAGTTCCACGGCCAAATGGACCAACTCTTGTCAGGTGCCAGCTCAACTCGGTCGGCTGCCGAATAGCGCCAGCTAGCCGCCGTTGTCGGCCCCGGCCTGCCCGGTAGTGGCCGACTCTTCGGCCACCATCGCCACGCCGTGCTGGTCGGCCTTGAGCGAGGGCATGGCGTGGAGCGAGCGTTCCTCGGGCAGATAGACGACATCCATTTCCGTGGCGTCGACTTCGCGCCGCAGCAGCAGGTAGATGGCTGTCGAGGCGCTCCAGAAATAGCTGAAAATGAAGCCCGCGGCCAGCGTCAGCAGCACGTTGCTCCAAAAGCCGATCAGCGCCGCGCCAAAATTGCCGACCGCGCCCAGGTCTTGCGCGGCAACCAGGTCGAGCTGCTCGGCGCCGCTCCCCCAGCTCACGCCCCACACGCTCATTTGCAGAATCCAGTAGGCGAACAGCCGCACGAGAAACCAGCCGAGCACGCCGCTGAAGCTGGCAATCAGGGTGTAGATCAAGTACCGCAGCGGTCGCTGGTAGGTATATGCGTAGGCATGGCTGAGCGCGCCGAACGAATCGGTTCCCTCGGCGCTGATCGCGGCCCACATCAGCGGCCAGCCGAAGAACAAACCAATCAGCAGGAAGGCCATCGTGAAACCGCCGAGCAAAACCAGCGGCCATAGCACTCCTGCCACGACGACACCCACTTCGAGTTTCATCAGCAGGCCCACGAGCGCCATCAGCGTGGCGGCCAGAAACACGCCCAACATGGGAAACAGTGGAGCGACGAAGTAGGCTGGCAGCCGTGAATTGACGAATCCGATCAGCTGCCGCGTCGAAATATTCTCTTCGCGCGTCAGGGCCACGGCGGCCTGCCGCGAAATGGCTCCGCCGAAAAACGACCAGACCAACAACGCCCACAACGAACAGCCCAACAGGTAGGCGAAGTGCGTAAACCGCCGAGCCTCGAACAGTTGCACGAACGGACCGCTTAGCTTGTACCAGGCCAGCAGCATCGGGCTGTTGTAGCGCCAGCCATCGAGCGAGGTCAGCTCATTGACACCGAGCGGCTGGGCAGCGGCTTCCCACGGCCATATGTCGTTGACGTGGCGAACTTCGTTGAACCAGGGATCCTCGGGATCGCCCAACACGTCGCCGCAGAGCCGCCAGCCGGCGGTCATGCCGGCCACCGCGATCGCGCCCAGCAGCAAGGCGCGAAAGTTGAAGGCGATCCGAACCGCCATTAGTAACCGCAGCACCGGAAACAGTTCTTGCCACTCGACCGCGCGAACCACGCCTTGCCGTTCTGTCATTTGCCAATGCTCCCCATGGCGCTACGCGGCCCCGCGTTCCACGAACTTGCCGCTCGCCGGGGCCGCTGCAAAAACCGAGATCGGCGGCAATTATACGGATTGCACAATCGTGCCAGAATAGGAAATCTACAGAATTGCCCAGGGAGCGCCCGGCGACACGGCCCTTCGCGGCGCCTCTCGCCGCCGCGGCGCGACTGTCGGCCGCCGGCGCCGTGAAGTAAAATACCCCGGCCTGAATTCTTGAGTGCGATCTCGATGCCATACCACAGTACGATTCGCGGGCGCCGCTATACGTTCGGCCATCTGGCCGAGCTGATGGCCAAGGCGAACGAAGTCAAATCGGGCGATGCGCTCGCCGGCGTGGCGGCCGACACCGAGCAGGAGCGCGTGGCGGCCAAGCGGGCCCTGGCCGACGTGCCGCTCAGCCAGTTTCTGGCCGAGCCGCTCATCGATCCCGACCGGGACGACGTCAGCCGACTTTTGCTCGACACGCACGACACCGCGCAATTCGCCCTGCTGTCCTCCCTGACCGTCGGCGAGCTGCGCGAACGAATCCTCGACGACCAGACCGACGAGCGCACCTTGCGCGATTGGCAGTGGGGGCTGCTGCCCGAGATGGCCGCCGCCGTGAGCAAGCTGATGAGCAACAAGGACCTCGTTCTTGCCGCCAGCAAGATCCGCAATGTCAGCCGCCTGCGCAATACGCTGGGCCAGCGCGGCGTGCTGGCCGTTCGCGTGCAACCGAATCACCCAACCGACGATCTGGGGGGTATTCTATTTTCGGCGGTCGAGGGCCTGCTCTACGGCTGCGGCGACGCCGTGATTGGCGTCAATCCCGCCATCGAATCGGTCGACACCGTGGCCGCGATACTCAACGGGCTCCACAAACTCATCGAGGTTTCCGGAGCTCCCACGCAGCACTGCTGTCTGGCTCACATCACCACGCAGCTGGCGGCGCTCGAGCGCGGCGCGCCTGTCGACCTGCTGTTCCAGTCGATTGCCGGCACTCAGGACGCCAACTCCAGTTTCGGCATCAGCATCAATATGCTGCGCGAGGGACGCGAGCGTGTGCTCGAAAGTCATCGCCACCGCGATACGAGCTGGGTCGGCGACAACGTCATGTATTTCGAGACCGGCCAGGGCAGCGCGCTTTCGGCCGGCGCCCATCATGGCCTCGACCAGTTGACCGTCGAGGCTCGCGCCTACGGCGTGGCCCGGGTGTTCGAGCCGCTGCTGGTCAACACCGTGGTCGGCTTTATCGGCCCCGAGTATCTCTACGACGAGCGGCAGATCATTCGCGCGGGCCTTGAAGACCACTTCATGGGCAAGCTGCTGGGGCTGCCGATGGGCTGCGACGTGTGTTACACCAATCACGCCGCGGCAGATCAGAATTCGGCGGACAACCTGCTCGTGCTGTTGTCGGCAGCCGGGTGCAACTACTTCATGGGCGTCCCCTGCGCCGACGACGTGATGCTCAATTACCAGTCGACCAGTTACCACGACACGGCGGCCATGCGGCAACTGTTTAACTTGCAACCGGCTCCCGAATTCGCCGCTTGGCTCGAACAGCGGGGCATCCACCGCCACGGCCGCCTGGTCTCGCCGGCCACTGGCGGCCATCCGCTACTCGCCGAAATCGAGTCGGTGCTCGACGATTCGCCAAGCCTTCCCGGAAACTAGAGGCGCCCGCCGTGTCGTTGCCCGAAAAGCCTGAGCACACCACCCCCGCAGTTGCGAACCGAACGAGCGCGGCGCTCGACGCATTGCGGGCACGCACGCCCGCGCGGCTGGTGGTGGGACGCGCCGGCACGTCGTATCGCACCAGCACGCAACTTTCGCTGCGCGAGGACCATGCGGCCGCTATCGACGCCGTGCACGCCGACTTCAATGCCTCGCGCGACTTGGGCGCGGAGTTTGTCGAGCGTCACCAGATTTTGGAAGTTGGCACGCAGGCGGTCGACAAAGCGCATTATTTGTTGCAGCCCGAGTCTGGTCGCAGGCTGAGCGAGGCGGCCGCCGAGACGATTCGCCAGCATTGCCCACGCCAGGTCGATTTGCAGATTGGCCTGGGAGACGGACTGTCGGCGGCGGCTGTCATCGCCCAAGCCCCGGAGTTGTTGCCGCTCCTCGAAGCGGGGGCCGCACAACGCGGCTGGACCCTAGGCAGGCCGGTCGCCATTCGCTTCTGTCGCGTCGGTGTGCTCAACGACCTAGGCGAGTTGATCGATCCGCAAGTCGTGGTGCTGTTGATCGGCGAACGGCCGGGACTGGCCACGGCCACCAGCCTTTCGGCCTACATGGCCTATCAACCGCGGGCGGGGCACACTGATGCCGAGCGCAACCTGATTTCCAATATTCACGAGCGCGGCGTGAGTTCCCTGCTCGCGGCCGAGCGGATCTTGAACCTCGCGCAGCAAATGCGCGAGCAGCGCGCCAGCGGCGTTGCCGTTAAGGAACACTTGCCGGACGCCACGCTACCGCGGGCGGGCACCCCGCAATTGCCCCCGCCGCGATAGCCGCCCACACGCTCCGAACAGGCCTTAGTTGACGATGTTCCGCAGCGGCAACCCCAGCAGGGCCCGTCGGCACGACTCCGATCCCTTCACGCGCATGTCCATCAACCCCTCTTCGCTGTAAAAGGCCGTGTGCGGGTTGACGATCAACTGGTGATAGGCCGGATGCTTGGGATCGCGCCAGGCGACCAGTAGCGGGTGATTGTCGCTGGGCGGCTCCTCTTCGAGCACGTCGATGCCCGCGCCGGCCAATTGACCGCTGGCCAGGGCATCGGGAATCGCCGTGACGTCGACGACGCCGCCGCGGGCCGTGTTCACGAGGAACGAGCCACGCTTCATCTTGGCAATCGTCTCGGCGTTGATCATGTGGTAAGTGTCGGGCGTCAACGGACAGTGCATGCTCACCACGTGCGATTGCGCGAGCAGCTCATCGAGCGTTTCCACGCGGCGCAAACCCAACGACTTGTCGCGGCCGTCGGGGGCATAGGGGTCATAGAACACGACGTCCATGCCGAGCGCTTTGGCCCGCAGTGCCGCCGCGCCGCCGATGCGCCCCAGCCCCACAATGCCAAACACCCGCCCGCGCAGCCGCCAGATCGGCTTGCCCTGCGTGTAGAGCCACTCGCCTTGCTTGTCGCGCAACCGCGAGTTGAACAAGTGCACGCCTCGCGTCAGCGACATTGCCATGGCGATCGCCGAGTCGGCCACTTCCTCGGTCCCGTAGTCGGGCACGTTGGCCACTGCGATGCCACGCTCGCGCGCCAGCCGCCAATCGACGTTGTCGAACCCCACCCCGCAGCGAACGATGATCTTGCAGTGCTTCAGCCGCTCAATCGTCTGCTTGGTAATCGACACGGTGTGATACATCATGATCGCATCGGCATCCTCGATCTTGCCGACCAATTCGTCTTCGGTCGAAGCATCGAGCGCGACCAGCTCAGCAATCTCGCCCAGCACGCGACGTTCGGTCTCCAGGGCTCCGGCAATAAAATCCGTAATCACGACTTGTGGGCGACGGCTCATGGGCGACTACTTCCTCGAAATGTACGGGAGTGGCGTCTCGGTGCGGCCATTGGCGACGTTAGCGTGGCCAGGTGGCGCGGAAATGTGACTGCGAAACGTGGGAGTGTAGCCGACCGTTGCAACGAAACACAATGGCGTGCCTGCGCGGCGTAAAGACCCGGCGAGTGTCCCCTAGCCGTGCCCCATTGATGCGCGCAACGGCTCGGCGGCCAGCCGACGCGCGCCGGGGGAGCGCGCAACGCATAAAACTTCTTGCATTTAACCAACTTGCGCGCCATAATCGAACCCAACCTGCCGCGAAGCTCCAGCCGCCCGACCAGGGCTCGGTTCGTGCCTCGCAAACCACCGGAATGGGCCGACCCCGCGCCCAAGACACCGCGTCACGAAGCTAACCGATAGTTGAGTTTTCGCTGCTCGGCCCTTGGGCGGCGGCAATAAAGCATTGCCGATCCACAGGCCGGCGGCAAACAGGTTGCCCAGGCGTCCCACCACGAACTCCCACCGATACGCGAACTATCCAAGAGGTTTGCCATGCGCATGGCCCCGGCCCTCAGGTATCGTTGCCCGTCGCTGTTGCTTGCGGTTGCACTTATCGCCTTTGGAGCGGCTGCCGCCCGGGCGCAATCGCTGCCGGTTGCACGGCTGTTTTCGGTGTTTCCCGCCGGGGCCAAACAGGGCACGACGGTCGAAGTGGTGATTTCCGGCGTCGACTTGGACAAAGTCGGCAAGCTGCACTTCTCGACCCCGGGCATCACCGCCACGCCAGTGACCGCGCCGCCGGCGCTAGGCGAAACTGGCCCGCAACCCGTCCCAGGCAAGTTCACGCTCACGATTGCGCCCGATGCCAAACCCGGTATGTGCGAAGTCCGGGCGATCGGCATGTACGGCGTTTCGAATCCGCGCACGTTCGTCATCGGCTCTCAGAACGAGATCGTCGAGACCGAGCCGAACAACACGCCCGATAAGGCCAATGAAGTTACGCTGGGCACCCTGATCAATGGTTTATCGAACAGCGCCACGGACCAGGACCTGTTCAAGTTTCAAGCCAAGCAAGGTCAGCGCGTCATCATCGACTGTTGGGCCTATCGCATCGACTCGCGGATGGATGCCACGCTGGTGCTCTACGATAGCGCCGGCAAGGAACTGGGACGTAGCCGTGACATGAACCGCCGCGACCCGCTGATCGACTTCGTCGCACCGGCCGACGGCACTTACTACGTCGAGATCCACGACTTTCTCTACACCGGCTCGACCGAGTATTTCTACCGGCTGTCGATCAGCACGGGCGCGTACCTCGACTTCGTGATGCCTTCGGCCGGAGTTCCCGGCTCGACGAGCACCTACACGCTTTATGGCCGCAATCTTCCTGGCGGGCAGCCCAGCAAGCTGGTCTCGGCCGACGGCAAGCCGCTTGAATCACTGGCTGTGCAAATCACGTTGCCTGCCGATCAAACCGCGCAAAGCCTGGAAATTGGCTCGGTCGTCGAACCCGAGGAATCGAGCATCGACGGTCTGGCATACCGTTTGATGACGCCGCAGGGACAAACCAACGAAGTGCTGTTGGGATTCGCCAGTGCCCCGGTCGTTCTCGAAGCCGAGCCAAACGACGAACCTGCCAAGGCGCAGGCCGTCAACGTGCCTTGCGAAGTGGCCGGCCAGTTCTATCCGCAGGCCGACCGCGACTGGGTCACCTTCCAGGCCAAGGCGGGCGAGGCCCTGTGGTTCGAAGTCTTCTCGCAGCGTTTGGGACTGCCCACCGACCCTTACCTGCTCGTGCAGCAAGTCACCAAGAACGACAAGGGCGAAGAGCAAATCAAGGACGTTCAAGCCGTCGACGACTATCTCGAAGATCCTCCCGGCCTCGGGCGGCGGGGGATGTCGATCTATGACATGAAGACCGATGACCCAGCGTTCCGTTTCGTGGCGCCGGCCGACGGCACTTACCGAGTTCTAGTGCGCAACTTATCCAACTACTCGCATCCCGATCCGCGGTTTGTCTACCGGCTAGCCATCCATCCGGCCAAGCCCGACTTCCGCGTGGTGGTCAAGCCGCGGTTGCTGCCGTTCAGCCCCGATCCGAACCAGAATCCGCCGACGGTCTGGAGCCCGCTGCTGCGCAAAGGTGGTGCCGAGCTGTTCGACGTACTGGTCTTCCGCTCTGAAGGATTCGACGGCGAAGTACACCTGTCAATCGATGGGCTGCCGGCCGGCGTGAAAGCCGCGCCGGTGACGATCGGTCCTGGCCAGTTCTACGGGTCCATCGTGCTCTCGGCAGCTGATGATGCGCCCGAGTCAATGAGCCTGGTGAATGTGGTCGGCAAGGCGCAAATTGGCGACCGCGAGGTAGTGCACCCGGCGCGGACCGCCTCGATGGTTTGGGGCGGCGCGCTGAACCAGGTAACGCCGCGGACGCGGTTGACGCGCGACCTGGCGGTAGCAGTCAGCGCGGGAGAAGTAGCGCCGTTCTTCGTCGACACGAGCGGTAGCGCGGTGCTCGAAATGTGCAAGGCGGGCAAGGTCGAAATCCCGGTCAAAGTCGTTCGTCGCGGCGACTTCAAAGGCGACGTCGCCCTGGCGCCATCGCAGTTACCCCCCACCGTAAAACCGGCCACGGCCACCGTGGCCGCCGCCGCGGCCGAAGGCAAGCTCGAAGTGGCGCTACCGGCCAACGCCCCGGTCGGCACCTACACGTTCTCGATCTTGGGCACCTCGCAAGTGAACTACTCGCGCAACCCCGAGGCCGTTAAGGAAGCAACGGATCGTAAGGCGGCGGTCGACAAGATCGTGGGCGAGTTGGCGGCGGCGGCCAAGGCGGCCACCGAAGCCAAGGCCGTGGCTGAAAAGAAGGCGGCCGACATGACCACCACGATGCAAAAGGCCCGCGAGCTGGCTCAGGCAGCCGACAAGGCTGCGCAGGAAGCGGCTGAAAAGGCCAAAGCCGCCATGGAAGCCAAGGTGGCCGCTGACAAGGCAGCCGCCGAGGCCGAAGCGCAGAGCAAGGCAGCCGCCGAAGCCAAGGCCGCCGCCGAAAAGGCGGCCGCCGAAGCCGAGGCCAAGGCCAAGCAAGCGACTGACGTACAACAAGCGGTTGCCAAGGCCGTGGAAGCGGCCACCAACCAGGCCAAGCCCAAGGCAGTGAACCTTGCCGCTCCTTCGCCCAGCGTGACGATCAAGATCACGCCAGCGCCGATCACGCTGAGCAATCCGGCCCCTAGCGCCGTCAAACCCGGAGCCACGCAACAAGTGCCTGTCACCATCACGCGGCTGTACGGCTACAACGACCCTGTGCAGGTCAAAGTCAAGCTGCCCGAGGGGGCCAAGGGACTCAAGGTTGCCGAGCTGACGATTCCTGCCGGCCAATCGACCGGCATGCTCGCTGTCGAGGCCGGCAAAGACGCCACGCCCGGCAGCCATGCCATCAGCGTGCAAGCCGTCAGCAAGTTCAACGGCCAGGATCTGAGCGTCTCGGCCGACACCACGCTGACGGTCGAAGCCGAAGGCACGGCCGCCAAGTAATCGCCTCGGTTACTTCGCCGAGGTGTTTGAAGGCGAATCGAGCAGCCCCCGGCCGCGCATCCACTCGATGCACGCTGCCGGCCAGGCAGCCGCCCCCGGCGCGCCTGCCGCCAGGCCCAGTCCGTGGCGGCCTTTCTCATAAACGTGCAGTTCGGCCGGCACTTTGGCCTTGCGCAGCGCCAGGTAAAACAACACGCTGTTTTCGGGCGTCACGCCGCTGTCGGCATCGGTGTGCCACAGAAACGTGGGTGGCGTCCGCGGCGTAACCTGCAACTCGCTCGACATGCTTTCGACCAATGCCGCGTCAGGGTTTTCACCGAGCAGATTTTTCTTCGAACCCTGGTGCGTATGGGGCGTCGTCAGCGAAATCACTGGGTAACACAGGACCAGGAAGTCGGGCCGGCTGCTAACGCGCTGCACGG